>DATMVH010000694.1:0-4361 GCA_035563395.1 Solirubrobacteraceae bacterium | reverse complement strand
GGCCGCCCGGGCTGGCACATCGAGTGCTCGGCCATGGCGGAGGCGCTGCTCGGCGTGGAGTTCGAGATCCACGGCGGCGGCATCGACCTCGTCTTCCCCCACCACGAGAACGAGGCCGCGCAGACCCTCGCGGCGCGCGGGCGGCCGCTCGCGAAGATCTGGATGCACAACGGCATGGTCGAGCTCGGCGGCGGCGAGGGCGCCGAGAAGATGTCGAAGTCGCTGGGCAACATCCGCGGGCTGGCGGAGGTCCTCGACGAGGTCGGGCGCGACGCGCTCATCATGTACTTCTGCGAGGGGCACTACCGCCAGCCGCTCGCCTTCGCGCGCGAGCGCTTCGACGAGGCGGCCCGCCGCACCGAGCGGATCCGCGACGCCGGCCGGCGGCTCGTTCCCGGCGCCTCCCCGGATGCGCTCGCGCCGCACCGGGAGGCGTTCTTCGCGGCCCTGGCGGACGACTTCAACACGCCGCGGGCGCTCGCGGCCCTGTCGGAGTGGATCCGCGAGGCCAACAAGGCGACGGACGTCGGCGACGCGGACCTGCGCGAGATGCTCGGCGTGCTGGGGCTGGAGAACCTGCTCGAGCGCGGGGAGGGGCCGCCGCCGGAGGTCCTCGCGCTCGCGGAGCGGCGCGCCGAGGCGCGCGCCCGGCGCGACTTCGCGGAAGCCGACCGCCTGCGGGACGAGCTGACCGCGCAGGGCTGGGTGGTCCGCGACGGGCCCGAGGGTCCCGAGCTCGTGCCCGCCGGGCCGTGATCGCGCCTTCCGGCGCCGCAGCATGATCGTCTACGGCCGCAACGCCGTGCGCGAGGCCATCCGCGGCCCGCGCCGGGTGCGGCAGGCGTGGGCGACGGGCGGTGCGGCACGCGAGTTCCCCGGCGCGCGGCCGGCGAGCGCCGAGGAGATCGCCCGCCGCTGCGGCTCCGACGGCCATCAAGGCGTCTGCGCCGACGTCGAGGAGTACCGCTACGCCGATCCGGCGGCGCTGCTCGCCGTCCAGCATCCCGTCGTCGTCGCCCTCGACGAGGTGACCGACCCGCAGAATCTCGGCGCGGTGTGCCGGAGCGCCGAGTGCGCCGGCGCGAGCGGCGTCGTGATCCCCGAGCGCCGCTCCGCGGAGGTCACCGCGGCGGTGTGCAAGGCGTCGGCGGGCGCGGTCGAGCATCTCCCGGTCGCCCGCGTCCGCAATCTCGCCGACTTCCTCGCGGACGCGAAGGCGGCCGGCGCCTGGTGCTACGGCGCGGCGGCGGGCGCGCGGACCCCGTACCGGTCGGTCGACTGGCGCGGCGGCGTCGTCCTCGTCCTCGGCGCGGAGGGGCGCGGCCTGCGCCCGCGGGTGGCCGCCGCCTGCGACGACCTCGTCGCCCTGCCGCTGCGCGGGCGCATCGATTCACTCAACGTGAGCGCCACGGCAGCCGTCCTCTTGTACGAGATCTTGCACCAGCGCCTTGACGCCTCGACATAAGCGTGCCAGACTCGCGCCCGATCAGGTTGAGCTTGAGGGTTAGCGATGGCCCTCGAGCCTCGACGTCATAGGCGCCGGGGGAGGTGTGCGCCACGACCACATCACGGGCCGGCGGCCCGGGAGAGGATCGTTCGTGGCCAAGCTCTCTGCCAAACCTCAAGCTCTGGTTCAGGTCGATGACGGGTATCTGCTCGCCCTGGCCAAGCAGGGGAGCCGCGATGCCTACGACCTGCTCGTCCGGCGCTACTACTCCTTCGTCCGCCTGAAGGCCTCGTCGTACTTCCTGATCGGCGGCGACAGCGAGGACCTCGTCCAGGAGGGGCTCGTCGGCCTCTACAAGGCGATCCGCGACTTCCGCAGCGACCGCGAGTCGTCGTTCCGCAACTTCGCGGAGCTCTGCATCACGCGCCAGATCATCACCGCGGTGAAGACGGCGACCCGCAACAAGCACACGCCGCTCAACGGCTACATCTCCTTCTCCTCCACGCCGGCCGGCGCGCCCGACAGCGAGCCGACGCTCGACGAGATGCTGCCCGGCCCCGGCGCGGCCGACCCCGTCAACCAGGTCATCTCCTCCGAGGAGCTGCGGGCGCTCGTCGCCTGCCTGTCGACGGTGCTCTCCGACCTCGAGTCCCGCGTGCTCTCGCTGTACCTGGACGGCCACTCCTACACGGGCATCGGCCAGCTGCTGGGTTGCGACTGCAAGACCGTGGACAACGCCCTGCAGCGGGTCAAGCGGAAGGTGGGAGCCCACCTGCGTTCGCGCGACGTGCTGCTGTAATCCCGGTGGTGGTGCTCGAGATCGTCGTCGGCGTCGTCGTCCTCGTCGTCGTCCTGCTCGCGGTCGGCGGCGTCGTCGCCCGCCGGCGGCAGCTGGCCGCCACGGAGGCGCGCTTCGACGCGAACCTGGCGCAGGTCAACCGCGACCTGGCCGTGGCGCACGCCGAGGACCGCGGATGGGAACGCGGCACGCTCGAGGCGGCCGCGCATGCGGCGTGGCAGGAGGCGCGTCCGGGGACGGAGCCCGGCGAGCTCACGCTCGTGCAGATCATCGACCTGCCCGGCACCGACGAGGACAAGGCCGTGTTCCGCTCGACCGCGGGGGCGAGGCTGACGCTCGGGCGCCGCGACGGCGCCTGGGTCCTCGACAGGCTGGACTAGCGCGGACAGCCCGCGCCGCCGAGCCGCGTCCGGCCGCGGCGCTCGCGGCACACTGGAGCCGTGTCCCAGGACGCCGCCATCCCGCCCGACCTGCCCCGCCCGGAGCGGCTCGCGGCGATCCTCGAGCGCGACGGCGGCGCGTGCGTGTGGTGCCGGCGGGCGCTGGACCCCGGCAGCCGCGACCTGACGTTCGAGCACGTGATCCCGCGCCTGAAGGGCGGGCCGGCGTGGCTGGAGAACGAGGTCGCCGCCTGCCGGCCCTGCAACCGCGCCCGCCGGCACACCGCGCCGCTCACCTGGCTCGACGACTGCGAGGCCCGCGGCCTGCGGCCCAACCGCGGGGCGATCGAGGCGAGCCTCCACCGCCTCAAGGTCGCGATCGAGGCCCGGGGCGGGCAGCGCAAGGCGCGCCCGTACCTGGACGCGCAGCTCAGGCGGCTTTAGGCGGCGACTGGCGCGGACGCCGGTGGACGACCGCGTCGAGCATCTCGCGCACGTCGTTGAAGTCGTCCGTGACGTGCAGGGCCTCGACGTCGGACTCGCTGATGTT
The DNA here is from genome assembly GCA_035563395.1 of Solirubrobacteraceae bacterium. GTDB lineage: Bacteria > Actinomycetota > Thermoleophilia > Solirubrobacterales > Solirubrobacteraceae > DASQMT01. The sequence continues at coordinate 1,185 of DATMVH010000694.1, read as the reverse complement.
GCCGTCGCGCAGCATCGTGCCCTCGAGCCACGCCGCCAGCCCGCCCCAGTACTCCGAGTCGAAGAGGACGATGGGGAAGTAGCGGATCTTCTCCGTCTGGCGCAGGGTCGCGGCCTCGAAGGCCTCGTCCAGCGTCCCGAAGCCGCCCGGGAAGACGACGAACCCGCTCGCGTAGCGGACGAACATGACCTTCCGGGTGAAGAAGTAGTGGAAGGTCACGCCGATGTCGACGAACTCGTTCAGCGCCTGCTCGTGCGGGAGCTCGATCCCGAGCCCGACGCTGGTCGCGCCCGCCTCCTTCGCGCCGCGGTTGGCGGCCTCCATGATCCCCGGGCCGCCGCCCGTGATGATCGCGTAGCCGTCCTCGCCGAGCTGGCGGGCGAGCCTGCGCGCGGCCTCGTAGCGTGGATGGTCGCGCGGCGTGCGGGCGGAGCCGAAGATCGAGACGGCCTTGCCGACGTGCGAGAGGGCGCGGAAGCCCGCGCGCAGCTCGTCCTGGACGCGCAGCAGGCGCTGGGCGTCCGAGTACTCGCTGAGGATCGCGGTGGTCTCGGCCTCGAGCAGCTCCTCGTCGTCGGAGGTCGCGGGCCGTGGGGGATGCGGTGGCTGGGTCAACACGCCAAGAGTAGGAGGGTTCAGCCCGCTTGGGCGCCGTCCGGCCGCACCTTCTGCCAGGCGAAGGCTCCGCAGAGGAGCAGGAGCCCGAGGCCGATCAGCGACGCGACGCGGTAGAGCGAGGTCAGCGAGGAGAGGTCGTAGAGGAACACCTTCGTCGCCGTCACCGCGAGCAGCACGAGCGCGGCGCGGCGCAGCCGCCGGTCGTCCGCGAGCAGCCCGCCGACCAGCGCGCCGACGCCCGCGACGGCCCACAGCACGCTCAGCGCCGTCTGCCCGTCCTGGCCGCCCCCGGCCAGCGTGACGACCTCGGCGCTGGCCAGGTAGAGCAGGACGACCGCGGCGCCGCCGAGCAGGAACTCGCGCATCCCCTCGTCGCCGAGCGGGACGCGGCTGACGGCCATCGCGGCCGCGGCCACGGCGACGAGGGCGCCGGCGGCGGCGAGCGGGTCGGCGAGGCCGTCGAGCAGCGCGGCGGGCTGCGCGACCGTCGCCAGGGCGTGCACCAGCGCGGTGAGAGCGAACGCGACCGCCGCCCACCCGGTGACCACGTCGCGATTGCCGCGGGCG
>DATMVH010000693.1:0-2401 GCA_035563395.1 Solirubrobacteraceae bacterium | reverse complement strand
GCCGAGCGGCTGGCGGCCCGGACGCTCGAGCTCATCGACATCCCGAGCGAGTCGCGCGACGAGGCGCGGATCGCCGGACACGTCGCGGGGGTGCTGCGCGAGGCGGCCGTACCGGTCGAGGACCTCGGGGACGCGTGCGTCCTGGCCGGCGATCCGACCGCGCGGGTGCTCCTCGCCGGCCACCTCGACACCGTGCCCGCTCAGGACAACCGTCCGGGCCGGCGCGACGCCGAGCGCGTGCACGGCCTCGGCGCGAGCGACATGCTCGGCGCGGTCGCCGTGATGCTCGAGCTGGCCCGCGACGGCGCGCCGTACCGGTGCCTGTTCTTCGGGCGCGAGGAGCTGCCGCTCGCGGAGTCGGCGCTCACTCCGCTGTTGCGACGCGCGCGGGACGCGCTCGACGCCGACCTCGTCGTGATGATGGAGCCGACGGACAACGAGCTGCACGCGGGGTGCCTGGGCAACGTCAACGCGACGTGGACGTTCTCCGGCGTCGCGGGCCATTCGGCCCGGCCCTGGCAGGCCGACAACGCGATCGAGCGCGCCGCGCGCGGGATCGCCGCCCTCGCCGAGCGCGAGCCGGCGCCGCACGAGTTCCACGGCCTCACGTTCGTCGAGGTGGCGTCCGTGACGCGCATCGCGGGCGGGATCGCCGGCAACGTGATCCCGGACACCGCGGTCGCGCACCTCAACTACCGCTATCCGCCGGGGTGGTCGCCGGAGGAGGCGGAGTCGCGGCTCGCCGCGCTCGTCGACGGGCACGGGCGCCTGGAGGTCACGTCGAACGCGCCGTCGGCGCCGGTCGCCCTCGACCAGCCGCTGGCGCGCTCGCTCGTCGCGCACGGCGACCTCGCGGTCCGCCCCAAGCAGGCGTGGACGCCCGTCGCGGAGTTCGCCGCCGCCGGGCTGGCGGCAGTGAACTTCGGGCCCGGTGAGCCCGGCATGGCGCACCGGCGCGAGGAGTCCGTCTCGATCGCCGCGCTGGTGCGCTCCTACGACGTGCTGGCGCGGTGGCGGCCGTGAGGGTCTCCCCCGTCCTCGACGGTCTGCGGACCTACCCGTTCGTCCGGCTGACGGACGCCAAGCGCGAGCTCGCGGCGCGCGGCGTCGACGTCATCGACTTCGGCGTCGGCGAGCCCCGCGAGGAGACGCCGGCCTTCATCCGCGAGGCGCTCGCGGCGGCGATCGAGCCGCTGTCGACGTACCCGCTCGCCGAGGGTCTGCCGGAGCTCCGCGAGGCGGTGGCCGCGTGGTGCTCGCGACGCTTCGGCGTGGGCCTCGATCCCGCGACGCAGGTCATCCCCACCCTCGGCGCCAAGGAGGCGGTGTTCCACCTCGCGCAGGTGGTCGCGGGCGACCTCGTCGTGGTCACCACGCCTGGCTATCCGGTCGCCGCGCGCGGCGCGGCGTTCGCCGGCAAGGGCGTCCTCGAGCTGCCGCTGCACGCCGAGCGCGGCTTCCTTCCGGACCTCGCCGCCGTGCCCGCGGAGACGTGGGAGCGCGTGGCGGTGCTGTGGCTGAACTACCCGAACAACCCCACCGCCGCGACGGCCCCAGTCGAGCTCTACGAGCAGGCCGCCGCGCTGGCGCGCCGCTTCGACTTCGTGCTGGCGAGCGACGAGGCCTATTCCGAGCTGTGGTTCGGTGACCGGGCGCCGGTGTCCGCGCTGCAGGTGGGCGACCTGCGCAACGTCGCGGTGCTCAACACGCTGTCCAAGCGGTCGTCGATGCCGGGGTACCGGTCGGGCTTCGTCGCCGGCGATGCGGCGGTGATCGCGGCCCTGAAGCGCTACCGGCCGAACGTCGGCGTCGCGCCGCAGGAGTTCGTCCAGCGCGCGGCCAGCGCGGCGTGGACCGACGAGGACCACGTCGTCGCCGTGCGCGAGCGCTATCGCGCCAAGCGCGAGGCGCTGCTTCCGGCGCTCGAGGCCGCGGGGCTGCGACACGCGGGCGGCGACGCCACGTTCTTCCTGTGGCTCGAGGCGCCGGCGGGCATTGCCGAGCGCCTGCTCGAGCGTGGAATCGTCGTCGCGCCGGGCGACTTCTTCGGGGAGGCGGGCGCGGGCTACGTCCGGCTCGCGCTCGTGCCGACGCCCGACGACTGCCGGCGCGCGGCGGACGTCATCCGCGCGGCGCTCGTCGCCTAGCGCCGCGTCACTGGTTCGCATGGAGCGCGGCGTTCAGCCCGCCCCACGTGCCCGTGCGCGGCATCGCCTCGACCGCGCCGGTCTGCGAGTTGCGGCGGAACAGCAGGCCGCCGGCGCGGAGCCCCGAACCAACCAGCTAGTTGGCGTGCAGCGCCTCGTTGAGCGCGATGCCCCGGCCCTCACGGGCCACGGCCTCGATCGCACCGCTCACGGAGTTGCGGCGGAACAGGATGCCGTTGCTGCCGGACAGGTCA
>DATMVH010000692.1:0-2915 GCA_035563395.1 Solirubrobacteraceae bacterium | reverse complement strand
GCGCGGCGGGTCGCGACCGCGCAGGGCTGGCGCATGCCGCCGCCCGTGCCGCGCACGCTGCCCCGCGCGGCCTGAGGCGGCGCGGCCTACCGGCCGGCGAAGTATGCCGCGTTGCGCTGCGCGAACTCCGCCCACTCGTCGGGCAGCTGGTCCTCGGCGAAGCACGCGTCCACCGGGCAGGCCTCGACGCAGGCGTCGCAGTCGATGCACTCCTCCGGGTCGATGTAGAGCTGTTCCACCTTGTCGTAGTCCGGCTCGTCCGGCGTGGGATGGATGCAATCGACGGGGCACACCTCGACGCAGGAGTTGTCCTTCGTGCCGATGCAGGGCTCTGCGATGACGTACGCCATACCGGATCGATTCCTCGCTAGAAGACGGCTGGGAGCGGGTGGCGATTCTAGGGTCCCCGGCGGGCGGCCGCTCCACGCGGGACTTTACGCGCCGACGGGCGGCAGATGCTGCACCCACGGCCGCGCCAGCTCGAGCTGGGCCGCGGCCTGCAGCAGGGTGTCCTCCGCCAGCGGGCGCCCCACGAGCTGCACCGCGCTCGGCAGCCCGTCCTCCCCGAAGCCGACCGGGATGGAGATCGCCGGCTGCCCCGTCGCGTTGTAGATCGCGGTGAACGGCGCGAAGGTCCCGGAGCGCCGCAGGTCCGCCAGCGGGTCGTCGCCGCAGCCGTGCAGCTCCCCGATCGGCAGCGGCCGGGACGCGAGCACCGGCGTCAGCAGCACGTCGTAGTCGGCGAAGAACCCGATCGTCCCGCGCGCGAGCGCCTGCAGCTGCGTGAGCGCCGCCAGGTAGCCCGTCGACGGGAGGTCGACGGCGGTCGCGGCGACGGCGCGCGACAGCGGCTCGATCTCGTCGTCCCCCGCCGGGCGCCCGGCGAGGAGCTCGCCGGACATGATCCCCAGCGCGATCCCGGGCCCGAAGACCTGGAGGAAGACGTCGAGCATGTCGGGCGAGGGCAGCGGCGGGGCGGCCTCCACGACGTCGTGGCCGAGCTCGCGCAGGACGCCGGCCGCCTCGTGGACCGCGCGCACGCACTCCGCGTCGACCTCGACGCCGAGCGAGTTCTCGAGCGACACGGCGACGCGCAGGCGGCCGGGATGGCGCCGCGCCGCGGTCGCGTACGGCTCGGCCGGCCGCGGCGCCCACGTGGCGTCGCCCGCCTCGTAGCCGGCCAGCACGTCGAGCAGCAGCGCCGTCTCGTGGACGGTGCGGGTCAGCACGCCGTCCGCAGCGAGATAGGAGTCGCCCAGGTCGGGTCCGCGCGAGACGCGGCCGCGGCTCGGCTTGAGCCCGACGAGCCCGCAGCACGCGGCGGGGATCCGCAGCGAGCCGCCGCCGTCGTTGCCGTGGGCGACGGGGACGAGGCCCGCCGCCACGGCGGCCGCGGCGCCGCCCGAGGACCCTCCGGGCGTGCGGTCGACGTTCCAGGGGTTGTGCGTCGGGCCGGTGAAGCGGGGCTCGGTCGTGGGCAGGATCCCGAACTCCGACATGTTCGTGATCCCGACGACGACGAAGCCGGCCTCGCGGAGCCGCCGCACGAGGTACGCGCTGTGGTCCGGGCGGTGGCCCGCGAGGAGGCGCGAGGCGTAGTTCATGCAGAGGCCGGCGACCGGGACGTTCGCCTTGACCGCGATGGGCACGCCGGCGAAGGGGCGCGGGTCGCGGGGCCGGATCGCCGCGGCCTCGGCGAGCGCGCGGTCGCCGTCCAGCTCGATGAACGCTCCCAGTTGCTCGTCGACCGCCTCGATCCGCCGCAGCGTCGCCTCTACGGCCTCGGCCGCAGACACGCGTCCACCGCGGATGAGCGCGGCCACTTCTGGCGCGGTCTTGAAGGCCAGCGCGTCCACGTGGCGCGGAATGTAGTCGCTGAATGCCGGCGCCCGCGCGGATTCCACCCGAACGTCGTGCCGCGCACGTGCCCGCACTCCACGGCGGTACGCGTTCCGCTGCGCACGCGACCGCCCGAGCTATGGTCACGTGCGCATGGCAGCGGGAACGAACGGCATCGAGGTCGACGGTCTCGTCCGCGAGTTCAAGGGCGGGGTGCGCGCCGTGGAGGGCATCGAGCTGCGCGTCGAGCCCGGGGAGGTCTACGGCTTCCTCGGACCCAACGGCGCCGGCAAGTCGACGACCGTCCTGATGCTCACGACGCTCCTGCCGCCGACCGCGGGCACGGCGCGCGTGGCCGGCCACGACATCGTGCGCGAGGGCGCGGCCGTCCGCAGCGTGATCGGCGCCGCGCTGCAGGAGGCGGCGCTCGACCCGCTGCTGACCGCGCGCGAGCACATGCGCCTGCAGACGACTCTGCAGGGCGTGCCGAAGGGGCAGCGCCGCGCCCGCGGCGACGAGCTGATCGAGCGCCTCGGCCTGACGGACGCGGCCGACCGGAAGGTCCGCGGCTATTCCGGGGGCATGAAGCGGCGCCTCGACCTCGCGCTCGCCCTGGTCCACAGCCCGCGCGTGCTGTTCCTGGACGAGCCGACCACCGGCCTCGACCCGTCCAGCCGCGCGGACCTGTGGGAGGAGGTCGCCCATCTCGCCCGCGACGAGGGCGTGACGGTGTTCCTCACCACGCAGTACCTCGAGGAGGCCGACATCCTCGCGGACCGGGTCGGGATCATCGACCGCGGGCGGATCGTCGCCGAGGGCACGCCGGACGCGCTGAAGGCCGAGATCGGACGTCCGACGGTCGAGGTGCTGCCCGTCGACCGGGCCGACCGCGGAGCGGCTGCGCAGGTGCTCGCACGATTCGGCGCCGCGGTGCCCGCGCAGCCCGGGGCGGCCGCGGCGGCCGCGTTGAGCGAGATGTCCGCCGAGCCCGTCCAGACCGAGGGCGACATCGTCCGCGTGGCGGTGAGCGCCCGCGACGGTGCGCTCATGGAGGCGGTGCGCCGGCTCGATCGCGC
>DATMVH010000691.1:0-2462 GCA_035563395.1 Solirubrobacteraceae bacterium | reverse complement strand
AATGGGCGGCGAAGCGCCGGCGCCGGCGCATCCGCCGGCTGCGCCGGACCGCGCGCAAGCGGATCGCCCGGGCGCGCGGCCACCTCTCGCGCGGGATCCGTCTCGTGCTGGGCCGCTGACCCGCCGGAGCGGGCCGAACCGCGTCGATATCCTCGCCACGATGGTGCGTCGCCTGACGACGAGGAAGGGCCCTGCGCCGCCCGTCGTGCGGACGCGGCGGGTGCCGCGTGCGCCGACGGGGCCTCCCGTCACGCTCCAGCGGTACCGCCCCGGATCCGTCGGGGCCGTGCGCGACGCCTGGCGCGACCGCCACATCCTGCCCTGGCTGAGCCTCCGCGTGGTGGCGAAGGGCTTCGCCGGCACCCGCCTCGGCCGCGGCTGGCTGCTGCTGCGCCCGGCGCTCGAGCTCGGCGGCATGACGCTCCTGTTCGGCACCGTGCTCGGCGCCCCGTCGCAGGGCCTCCCGTACTTCCTGTTCCTGATCACCGGCATGACGGTGTGGGGCTTCTTCCAGCTCGCGATCCTGTTCGGCGCGCGGTCCATCCAGTACTACCGCCGGCACGCGAACGCGCTGCAGTTCGGCACGCTGCTCGTCCCGATCGGCGCGACGACGATCGCGCTCGTCCATCTCGTCATCTACGGCGGCATCCTGGCCGGGACGATTGGCTTCTTCGCCGTCACCGACCGCAGCTACGTCAGCCTCGCCCCGCAGCTGCTGCTGGCGCCCGTCGCGGCCGCCCTGATGCTGCTGCTCGCGTGGGGCGTGTCGTTCTGGCTGTCGATCGTGGTCGCGCACGTGCTCGACGTCCGCGTCCTCCTCCGCTACGTCCTCCAGCTGTGGATGCTCGTGACGCCGGTCCTGTACCCCGTCAGCACCTTGTCCGGCGTGATCCGCGACGTGGCGCTGCTCAACCCGGTCACGCCGCTCGTCGAGCTGTTCCGCTGGTCGCTGTTCGACATCGGCAGCGTGCCGCTCGAGGAGCTGTACCGCTCGCTGGGCGTCCTCGCCGTGCTGCTGGCGAGCGGCATCTGGTTCCACGCGCGGCAGTTCCCGCGCGCGCTCGCGGCGATGAGCAACACCCTGGGCGACGACGAGGACGACTACTGATGGGCGGCACGGAGAACCAGGGGTCCAAGCGCCCGCACCCGATGAAGTCCTGGCCCGAGGACGCGCAGCGGTCGTACCTCGACATGAAGGGGCGGATGCTGCGCCTGAAGGCGGAGCGCGACGCCCTCCGCCGCAAGCATGCCGGCCCGCAGTCCGTGGCGCTGCACACGCTGCCCGTCGCGGCGCTCGAGGACCTGACGCTGCCCTGGGCGGACTGGATGGACGGGCGGATCCACCGGCTCAAGCGCGGCAAGGACTTCAGCGGCGAGGTCTACGCGGTGCTCGAGGAGGCGCGCCTCGCGGCCCGCGTGACGGGCCGCGGCCTGCTCCAGCTGCGCGAGCAGATCGGCCGCAAGTACCAGTACGTCTGGGTGCAGTTCACCGATCACGCCATCCTCGCCGGCGACCCGTGCCGGTGCGGCGGCCGTACCCTCACGCGCCTGCACCCGAGCCTCGCCCGTTGCGAGCGCTGCGGCAGCACGCTGCAGCTGATGCCCCGGTGAGGCGCCCGCGGTGACCGCGGCACCCACGGCCGGCGACCGCGCCGCGCGCATCGAGCGGCTCGCGTACGACTACGGCGCGCAGCCGGCGGAGCCCGTCGCGGCGTGCAACCTGTGCGGCTCCACGCACCACGTCGAGGCCGCGCGGCGCGACCGCTACGGCTTCCCGGCCACCCTGTCGGTGTGCGCGGGCTGCGGGCTCGGCTTCCTCTCTCCCCGGATGACCGCCGAGGCGTACGCCGGCTTCTACCGCGACGTCTACCGGCCGCTCGTGTCGGCGTACCACGGCCGCCTGATCGACGCGGAGACGGTGCAAATCGAGCAGCGCGACTACGCGCGTGAGCTGACCGCGTTCCTCGCCCGGAGCCTGCCGCGCCGGCCTCGCTCCGTATTCGACGTCGGCGGCTCGACGGGCGTCGTGGCGGGCGCGGTGCGCGAGGCGTTCGGCGCCGCGGCGACCGTGCTCGACCCGGCTCCGGACGAGCTGGCCGTCGCGGCGCGGGCGGGGATGGAGACGGTGGCGGGGTTCATGGAGGACTTCGACCCTGGCGAGCGGCGCTGGGACCTCGTGCTCCTGTGCCAGACGATCGACCACCTGCTCGACGTCCGCGCGACGCTCGACGCGATCCGCGGCGTCCTCGCCGCGGACGGGCACGCGTTCGTCGACGTCCTCGACGTCGGGCACGTGATGCTGCGCGAGGGCGGGATCGAGGGCGCCGTGAAGATCGACCACCCGTACTACCTGACGCGCGCGACCGCGACGGGGTACTTCGCGCGGTGCGGCTTGCGCGTCGTGGCCGAGCGCATGGCCGACGACGGGCACTGGGGCTTCCTCCTCGCGCCGGGACGGCCGG
>DATMVH010000690.1:0-14416 GCA_035563395.1 Solirubrobacteraceae bacterium | reverse complement strand
GAGGACGAGACGGTGGACCTGCTGGCCGCGGCGCAACGCTCCGGCGGCCTCGTCGCCGGGGTGGTGGGCTGGGTCGACCTCACCGCGCCCGACGTCCCGGACCGCATCGCCGGGCTGCGCGCGGCGCCGGGCGGCGAGCGGCTCGCCGGCATCCGCCACCAGGTCCACGACGAGCCGGATCCGGCCGCCTGGCTCGGCCGCGACGACGTGCGCCGCGGCCTGCGCGCGGTCGCCGCCGCCGGCCTCGTCTACGACGTGCTGATCTTCCCGCCCCACCTGCCCGCCACGCGGGCGCTCGCCGAGGCGATCCCGCAGCTGGCGCTCGTGCTCGACCACGCGGCCAAGCCGCGCATCGCCGAGGGGGCGTGGGACCCGTGGTCGTCGGACCTCGCGGCGCTCGCCGAGCACGCGCAGGTGACGGCGAAGCTCTCCGGGCTCGTCACGGAGGCGCCGTGGGAGCGCTGGCGCGAGGCCGGCATCGAGCGCTACGCGGAGCGCCTGCTCGAGGTCTTCGGCCCCGACCGGACGATGTGGGGCTCGGACTGGCCGGTGTGCACGCTGGCCGCGAGCTACGCCGACGTCCTCGGCCTCGCCCGGCGGGCGGTCGCCGGCCTGGACGAGGCCGGGCGCACCGCCGTTCTCGGCGGCACGGCGACGCGCGTCTACGGCTTGTAGCCGCACGCGTGGTCACGCCTCCCCCAGTTCGAAGGCGACGAGCGCGTGCCCGTCGAGGCGCTCGACCCGCAGGTCGACGCGCCCGTCGCGCACGTCGTACGGGACCGGCTCGCCCCCGGGCGCGAGCGTGACGGACCGCGCGGCCGGCACGCGCACGGAGACGCGCAGATCGTGCAGCGGGATGACGTCCTCGATCGTGTCGAACCGCCGGCCGCGCCGCTCGGGGACGTAGTGCAGCAGGTGGAGGACCCAGCGGCGCTCCGCGGGCTGCTCGGTCAGCCCGGCGCGCAGCGAGCTCGGGCCGTCGTGGCGCACGAGCGGCTCGGGCAGCAGCAGCGCGAGCGCGTTCGCGACCAGCGTCTTGCACCAGCGCGGCGCGTTCTCGTCGTACTGGGAGAAGACCGGATGCGCGAAGTACACCGTCCCGTCGCCGCGGACGATGGCCGGCCCGCTCCGGCGCCCGGACGAGGGTGTCTGCAGGTGCGAGCAGAAGTGCCGCCACGTCCGGTCGAAGTAGGGCTCGACCCGGTCCGCCAGCACCTCGCCGCCCGCGGTCTCCACGGCGAGGCCCCGGAGGTACATGGCGTGCTCCGTTGCGGGCAGTCCCGCGGCGACGGCGCCGTGCGGCAGCAGGTAGTCGCAGTGATCGTGGCGCGTGTCGGCGAACGCGGGGAGAGGGCCGCCGTCCGTCCGCCGCACGCCGAGGGCGGCGAGCGCGAAGTCCCGCGACTGCGGGTCGAGCCCCGAGGCGAAGGACGCCAGGACCCGCCCGCCGCCCGCGATGAACGCCTCGAGCTTCTCGCGCAGCGCCGGCGAGACGGGGATGTGGTCCGGCAGGACCGCGACGGCGTAGCCGCCGAGGTCGCTCTGCGAGTCGACGATGTCGAACTGGTGCCCGAGCTCCTCGAGGATGCGGTTCACGCCCCGGATCGCGGGCGACAACGCGAGGCCGCCACCCTCGAACTCCTCGGGCGTGAAGACGGCGATCTCGCTCACGGGCCGCGCGCCCGCGCACCAGGGCTCCTTGGCCTCCACCTCGGCGTAGACGGCGCCCACGAGGTCGTAGACGTGCGAGTCGATGCGGCCGTCCGGATGCAGCTGGTCGCCGATCAGGCACTTCGATCCGAGCGACAGCATCCGCAGGCACTCGTACTCCAGGGCCGCGCGGTTCTTGAACGAGTGGAAGTCGCCCCACATCGTGTGGAACTTGCCCGTGTGGCCGAGCGTCTCCCGGCCGAGCGTGCGGGCGTAGCGCTGCGTCACGGGGAAGTGCTCGTAGCCCCACAGGCCGCTCGGGAGCGATTCGAGCTCGAAGTGCGTGTAGGCGCCCGCCGTCGCGCGGACGCCCGGCCCCACGTGGCCCGCGTTGTAGAAGATCGTCGCCTCGGGCGTGGCTTGGCGGACGAACGCCGACATGCCGGTGCGGAAGCGGTCGATCGTCGCCTGCGCGAACGCGTCGCGCGCCACGGGATCCTCCGGGTCGAGCTCCGCGGCCGCCATTCCGACCACGCACCAGCGGCAGGCGCACGGCGTCGTCTGCACGATGTCGAAGAACAGCCCGTCGACCGGCAGGGTCTCCTGGATCTCGCGGACGTGGTCCTGCAGGAAGCCGACGTACGGCGAGTTGAGGCACAGCTTGCGGTAGAAGCCGGCCTCGAACGGCGGCGTGCCCTCGAGCGCTCCGTCCGGCGTCACGATCCGCCACTCCGGGTGCTCGGCGGCCGTGTGGTGGTCCCACTGCACCGTGGTGTAGATCGGCACCCGCACCCCGCGCGCGTGACACGCCGCGATCTGCTCTTGGAGCAGGTTGCGCTCCAGGTGCGGGTGGCGCCGCTCGGGGTGCAGCGTCGTGTCGTAGTAGATCCAGCCGTGATGGCAGCGCGCGAAGCACGTGACGGAGTCGACGTGGGCGCGCACGAGCGTGTCGGCGAACTCCTCCGGATCGAACGCGGATCCCACGCCGGCGATGTGCTCGCTCGTGTGGAAGTCCATGTGGATCTGGCGGAACCGCAGGCTCACGACGGGCCTCCGGGAACCGGGGCGTCCTCGCGCAGCAGGCCCTCGGCCCGCAGCTCCGCCCACAGGTCGTCCGGCAGCGTCTCCTCGAAGAGCGCGGCGTTGCGCGCGATCTGGTCGCGCGACCGGGCGCCGACGCAGACGCTGGCCACGGCGGGATGGGCGAGCGGGAAGGCGAGCGCCGCGGCGGGCAGGCTCGCGCCGTGGCGGGCGCAGACGTCGGCGATGCGCCGGGCGCGCTCCACCAGCTCGCGCGGCGCCTCGGCGTAGTTGTACCGCGCGTCGTCCGGCGGCCGGTCGCGCGCGAGCAGGCCGCTGTTGAACACTCCGGCGGCGACGATCGACACGTTGCGGCGCTCGCACTCCGGCAGCAGGTCGTCGAGCGCGTGTTGCTCGAGCAGCGTGTAGCGGCCGGCGAGCATGAGGAGGTCCATGTCCGTGTTGCGGACGAAGTCGGCGAGCATCTCCGCTTGGTTCATGCCGGCGCCGATCGCGCCCACGACGCCCTGGTCGCGCAGCTCGTGCAGCGCGGGGTACGCGCCGTCGAGGACCTCCTGGTAGTGGTCGTCGGGGTCGTGGACGAACAGCACCTCGACCCGGTCGAGCCCCATCCGCTCGAGGCTCGACTCGAGCGAGCGCAGGACGCCGTCGCGGCTGTAGTCGCGCCGCCGGCGCAGCGTGGCGGGGACGGCGAAGCCCTCGTCGTCCTCGCCCGTCGCGCCGGGCGCCGGCTCGAGCAGCCGCCCGACCTTCGTGGACACGACGTACTCGTCGCGCGGGCGGTCGCGCAGGACCGCGCCCATGCGGCGCTCGGACAGGCCGAGCCCGTAGTGCGGCGCCGTGTCGAAGTAGCGGATGCCGAGCTCCCACGCCGCCTCGACCGCGCCCATCGCGTCCTCGTCGGGCATCGGCCGGTACATGTTCCCGATCGGCGCGCCGCCGAAGGAGAGGCTGGTGAGCGAGACGCGGCCGTCGCGGACGGGCCGGCGCTCTGCGACGGCGGTCATGCCGCACCTCCCGCCGTGGCGACGAGGGCCTCGGTCCGGCAGACGTTGACCAGCCGGCCGATGCGCTCCACCTCCACCACCACCTCGTCCCCGTCCTGCAGCAGCACGGGCGGGTCGCGGAACACCCCGACGCCGCCGGGCGTGCCGGTGGCGATCACGTCGCCGGGCCGGAGCGTGAACGCGTGCGAGCAGTAGGCGACGATCTCCGCGACCGGGAAGTACATCTGGCTCGTGCTCGCCGACTGCATGACCTGGCCGTTGACGCGGCAGGAGATGGCGAGGTCCTGCGGGTCGGGGACCTCGTCGCGCGTCACGAGCGCCGGGCCCATCGGGCAGAAGGTGTCGAGCGACTTGCCGCGCGCCCACTGCACGTCGCCGAACTGCAGGTCGCGCGCGCTGACGTCGTTCAGGCACGTGTAGCCGAGAACGTGATCGAGCGCCTGCGCCGCGTCGACGCGGCGCGCCGTGCGGCCGATCACGACCGCCAGCTCGGCCTCGTAGTCCACCTGCGCCGTGTAGTCCGGGTCCCACCGGATCGCCTCGCCGTGGGCGATCACGGATCCCGTGGCCTTGAGGAAGATCGGCGGCGCCGCGGGCGCCTCCGCGCCCTCCCCCTCGGCGTGCTCCCGGTAGTTGCGCCCGATCGCGATCACGTTCCGCGGCCGCGGCACGGGCGCCAGCAGGGTGACGTCCGCGAGCGGGACCCCGCCGCCGGCGGGCGCCGCGCGCAGCCGGCGCAGTCCGGCGTCGCCGGACGCGAGCAGGGCGTCGATCGTGCGCGGCGCCTCGGACTCGAGCGCTGACGCGGGATGCACCGCGTCGCCCGCGAGGACGCCGAGCGTCTCCACGTCGCCCTCCAGGTAGGAGATCAGGTGCATCGGGCGCCTCCTCGGGATGTGCGTCGGTCGGTGACGGCGGTGGTCAGATCACAGCTCCCACACCACGGGAAGCCCTGCCTCGCTGCCTTCCGCGCCGTAGTCGTGCACGACGTCCAGGAGCTCGGCCATGCGCGCCTGCCACGCGACGTTGACCGGCAGGTCCACCAGGTCCGCCAGGAGCCGCGCGTAGTCGTCGCACTCGATGAGGTGGAAGAGGTCGAGGCCGCTGCGCCAGATCGTCCAGCGGTGTGCCCCCGCCGCGCGGATGGCCGCCTGCAGCTCCGCCGGCACCTCGCGGTGCGCGGCCTCGTACGCCGCCTCGGCGCCCGGCTTGATCCGGGTGTGGAGCGCGACGCGCATCATCCCGCGGGCCGCAGCCGAAGCCCCTGCATGCCGCCGTCGACGGCCAGCGCCGTGCCGGTGGTCGACGCCGCGGCCGGGCTCGCCAGGTAGACGATGGCTTCCGCGACCTCCTCCGCGCCGACCAGCCGCCCGAGCGGCTGGCGCGCCTCGAGCGCGGCGCGCTCGGCCGCCGGGTCCTCGGCGGCGTCGAGCAGCCGCGCGACCCACGGCGTGTCGGCCGTGCCCGGGTTGACGCAGTTCACGCGCACGCCCTCGCGGATGTGGTCGGCGGCCATCGCCAGGGTGAGCGAGAGGACGGCACCCTTCGTCGCGCTGTAGAGCGCCCGGTTCGGCAGCCCGGCGGTCGCGGCGATCGAGCAGCTGTTGACGATCGCGGCGTGGCTCGATTCCCGCAGGTGCGGCAGGGACGCGCGCGCGACGCGCACGAGGCCGAGGACGTTGACGTCGAAGACGCGGTGCCACTCGTCGTCGTCGTTGGCCTCGATCGTCCCCTGCGCGCCGATGCCGGCGTTGTTGACGAGGATGTCGAGGCCGCCGAGGCGGTCGACGGCCTCCGCGACGGCCGCGCGCACGGCGGCGTCGTCCGAGACGTCCGCCCGCACGGCGACGTGCCGGTCCGGCACGCCGTCGATGTCGCGGTCGAGCACGGCGACGCGGGCGCCGCGCTCGGCCAGCAGGGTCGCCGTGGCCTCGCCGATCCCGGACGCGCCGCCCGTGACGAGCGCGCGCAGCCCCGCGAACGCGCCGTCGCTCATCGCGCCGCTCCGAGCTCGGCGGCCCAGACGCGACCGTGCGGGAAGGCGTGCGCCGCCCGCGACTCCGGGTGCATCTCCGAGCTGTACCCCGGCGCCTCCGGAGCGCGGTAGCGCCCGCCTTCGACGACGCAGGGGTCGACGAAGTGCTCGTGGAGATGGTCGACGAACTCCACGATGCGGTCGTCCCAGCTCGCCCCCACCGCCACGTAGTCGAAGGCGGCGAGGTGCTGCACGAGCTCGCACAGGCCGACGCCGCCGGCGTGCGGGCAGACGGGAACGCCGAACTTCGCCGCCAGCAGCAGCACGGCGATCACCTCGTTCACGCCGCCGAGCCGGCAGGCGTCGATCTGGCAGTAGGAGATCGCGTCCGCCTGCATGAGCTGCTTGAAGATCACGCGGTTCTGGCAGTGCTCGCCCGTCGCGACGCCGATCGGTGAAAGCGCGCGCGCGACCGCGGCGTGCCCCAGCACGTCGTCGGGGCTCGTCGGCTCCTCGATCCAGGTGATGCCGAAGGGCTCGAGCCGGCGCATCCACTCGATCGCCGTCGGCACGTCCCATGCCTGGTTGGCGTCGACGAGCAGCGGCAGGTCGGGGCCCATCTCCTCCCGTGCGATCCCGCAGCGGCGGATGTCGTCGCCGACGTCGGCGCCGACCTTCAGCTTGATGTGCCGGAAGCCGTCGGCCAGCGCCTCCCGGATGAGGCGCCGGAGCTTCTCGTCGGAATAGCCGAGCCACCCGGGCGACGTCGTGTAGGCCGGGATGCCCTCCGCCAGCAACGTGTCCATCCGGCCGGTCTTCCCCGCGGCGCGCGATTCCAGCAGCTCGAGCGCCTCCTCCGGGGTCAATGCGTCCGACACGTAGCGGAAGTCGACGAGGGCGACCAGCTCCTCGGGGGTCATCTCGGCGAGCAGCCGCCACAGGGGCTTGCCCGCGCGCTTGGCGTAGAGGTCCCAGACGGCGTTGACCACCGCGGCGGTCGCCATGTGGATGACGCCCTTCTCCGGCCCGAGCCAGCGCAGCTGGCTGTCCGTCACGAGCGAGCGCCAGAAGCCCGCCATGTCGGCGAGCACCGCGTCCAGGTCCAGCCCGGCCACCAACGGCTCGAGGGCGTCGATCGCCGCCACCTGGATCTCCGTGCCACGGCCGACGGTGAAGGCGAAGCCGTGGCCCTCGAGGCCGTCGCCGGCGTCCGTCTTGACGACGACGTACGCGGCGGAGTAGTCGGGATCCGGGTTCATCGCGTCGGACCCGTCGAGCGCGCGGGACGTCGGAAAGCGGATGTCGGCGGTCTCGAGGGCGGCGATGGTGGGCAAGGGGTCGGTCCTTCCGGGGCGCGCGGGTGCGCCCCGTCTCGTGGCGCGGAAGACGGACGCAGGCTAGGGCCGCCGGATGTGCGCGCTCTTCCCGCGCGACTGGGCGCCGACTGTGCGCGGGCGGGTGCGGTCCGGTTGCGTGGCCGGCGGCTCATCGCGCGCTCAGTGGCGCGGGAAGAGCCGGCTAAGTGGCTCGCTCTACGGTGGCCGCCACGCGGAAGCGGCACGTGTTGCTCGGCGTGCGGCGACCGCGCAGATCGTCGCGGTCACGCGACCGGCCCGTCGCGGGCGCCGGATCCGCCGGCGCCGACGGGAGGCCGCGGCCCGCGGCGCGACCACTCGGCCGCTGGGGAAAGGAACGGATCGCTGTGAAGGAGAGGAGCGGCGCAGCCGCGCACGCGTTCGACCGACGGGAGTTCCTCCGCGTCACGGGAGCCGGCGTCGCGGGCCTCGGGCTCCTCGGCTTCGCCGGCTGCGGCGGGGACGACGGCGGCGGGGGCGGTGGCGGCGGCGGCGGCAACGAGCCCGTGACGCTGCGGTGGTCCATGTGGTCGGGGTCGCCCGAGGAGACCCAGGTCTGGCAGGACCTCGCCGACGACGTCAAGGCGAAGTACCCGAACATCACCGTCAAGCTCGAGACGACGACGTTCCAGACCTACTGGGACAAGCTGCAGACGCAGGTGGCGAGCAACACGCAGGCCGACATCATCGGCATGCAGGCGCAGCGGATGCCGGGGTTCGCCGCGCGCGGCGCCCTCGCGCCGCTGCAGGAGCAGATCGACAGGAACCCGAGCGTCAACTACCAGGACTTCTTCCCGGTCATCCAGGACGCGCTGTCGTTCGAGGGCCAGCCGCATGCGCTGGCCTACGACCTCGGACCGCCGCTCCTCTACTACAACCGCGACCTGTTCAAGGCCGCCAGGATTCCCGTGCCCTCGTCCACCGAGCCGATGTCGTGGGAGGAGTTCCGCGAGCTGGCGCAGCGGCTGACCGACGCGGGCTCGCGGCAGTACGGTTACGCGCAGGACTGGGGGTTCGACTGGATCATCCCGTGGATCTGGTCCAACGGCGGCGACTACATGAACGAGGACGCCAGCGCGAGCACGCTGGACGCCCCGGAGGCCATGGAGGGCATGCAGTTCCTGAGCGATCTCTATCGCGACGAGATCGCCGCGCCCGTGACGGACTTCGCCGACCCGACCGCCGGGCTGAACCGGTTCCTGAGCGGCAGGGTCGCGATGCATCCGAACGGCCCGTGGCAGATCGTGAACCTCCGCGCGAACGCGAAGTTCAACTTCGACGTCGCGCCGATCCCGGCTGGATCGGCCGGGAGCATCGCGTGGGCGGCCGGCTCGGGGTTCGGCGTCTCGAGCGCCACCGACAACGCCGACGCCGCCTTCAACGCCATCTCGGTCATCACCGGCGAGGAGGCGCTGAAGAGCCTCACCGCGGCCGGCCGCGGCTATCCCGCGCGCCAGTCCGCCGTGCCGATCTTCGAGGAGGAGCGGCCGCCGGCGCATGCCGCCATCGTCGAGGAGGTCCTCAACAGCGAGATCGCGCGGACGGAGACGCGGCCGTTCCGCTCGACGGCGACCTGGCAGGAGACCGACGTCATGCTCACGCAGGACCTGATCCCGTCGGTGTTCCTCGGCGACCCGAGCATCGAGGAAGCGGTCCGCAACGTGAAGCCGAAGTTCGACGCGCTCCTCACGCGCGCGAAGGACATCGAGAGCCGGGGCTGAGGCCGGGCGGTGGCGACCACCGGCGCAGCGTCGCGGCGCCCGAGCGTCCGCTTCCGGTTGCCGAGGCGGGGGTCCTCACGCGAGGGCCTCGCCGCCTCGATGTTCCTGCTGCCGAGCGTCGTCGGCTTCTTCATCTTCACGGCCTTCCCGGTGGTGGCCGCCATCGGCCTGGCGTTCTACGACTACGACCTCCTGTTCGGGCGCGAGTTCAACGGCCTCCAGAACTTCCAGGACCTCGTCAAGGACGACGTCTTCCGCGCCGCGTTCGTCAACACGCTCTACTTCACCCTCGCCAGCGTTCCCCTGTCGGTCGTGCTGGGACTCGGGGCGGCGCTCCTGGTCAACCACGCGCTGCGCGGCGTGGTGATCTTCCGGACGATCTACCTCCTGCCCTATGTGACGGTGACCGTGGCGGTCGCCCTCGTGTGGCGGTGGATCTACCTGCCGGAGGTCGGCTTGATGAACACCATCCTCGGATGGGTGGGCATCGACGGGCCGAACTGGCTCACCAGCAAGACGTGGGCCATGCCGGCGCTGATCATCATGAGCGTCTGGAAGAGCTTCGGTTACAACATGGTGATCTTCCTCGCGGGACTGCAGGCGATCCCGCAGCACCTGTATGACGCCGCGAAGGTCGACGGCGCGACGGCGTGGAAGCGCTTCATCCACATCACGCTGCCGATGCTGTCACCCACCACGCTGTTCGTGATGGTGATCTCCTTCATCGGCTCGTTCCAGGTCTTCGACCAGGCACTGGTCATGACCAACGGCGGTCCCGGGACGAGCACCACGACGCTCGTGCTCTACATCTACCAGGCGGGCTTCCAGTCGTACAAGATGGGCTACGCGTCGGCCATCGCCTTGGTGCTGTTCGTCGTCGTCGCCGCGGTCACGGCGCTCCAGTTCATGCTCCAGCGCCGCTGGGTCTACGAGGGGGAGGCGCGGCGGTGACCACGATGACGTCCGGCGTTTCCGAGCCGGCGCGCACCCGCAGCCGTTCGGTCCAGCCGGGAACGAGCTCGGCGTTCCCCTACATCCTGTTCGCGATCCTCGCGGGCACCGCGGTGATCACGCTGATCCCGGTGGTGTGGATGCTCCTCACCGCGCTCAAGACGCCCGCCGACGTCGCGGCCGACCCGCCGACGTGGATCCCGGAGACGCTCCGGTGGGCCAACTTCAGCGACGCGTGGAACTTCGCCCCGTTCGGCCGCTACCTCATCAACTCGCTCGTGATGGCCGGCGGCATCGCCATCACCCAGGTGGTGACGTCCGCCCTGGCGGCCTACGCCTTCGCGCGGCTGCGCTTCCCGGGGCGCGACGCCTTGTTCTACATCTATCTCGGGACGCTCATCATCCCGCCGCAGGTGACGGTGATCCCGCAGTTTCTGATCGTGCGCGAGCTGGGCTGGGTGGACTCGTTCGCCGGGCTGATCATCCCGCAGGCCTTCACGGCGTTTGGGGTGTTCCTCCTGCGCCAGTTCTTCATGGGCATCCCGTACGAGCTCGAGGAGGCGGCGAGGATCGACGGGGCGAGCCGGTTCCAGAGCTTCATGCGCATCATCCTGCCGCTCTCGGGGCCGGCGCTCGCCAGCCTCGCCATCTTCGCGTTCATGTTCCACTGGAACAACCTCCTGTGGCCGCTGATCGTCTCCAACACCGACAAGACGATCCCGATCGCGGTGGGACTCACGCGATTCCAGGGTGAGCGCGGCACGGATTGGGAGCTGCTCATGGCCGCGTCGGTGATCGCCACCGTGCCGGTGTTGATCGCCTACTTCGCCGCGCAGCGGTGGTTCGTTCAAGGCATTGCCATGTCGGGATTCGGAGGACGATGATCGAGACCCTTCCCAGCCGGAGCGCCGCGGACACGGAGTGGTTCCTCCAGTCGCGCTTCGGGTTGTTCATCCACTGGGGCCTGTACGCCGTCCCCGCCCGCCACGAATGGGTGCAGAGCCGCGAGCTCATCGCCGAGGACGACTACCGGCGCTACTTCGAGACCTTCGATCCCGACCTCTACGACCCGGAGACGTGGGCGCGCGAGGCGTACGCCGCCGGCATGCGCTATGCGGTCATCACCACGAAGCACCACGACGGCTTCTGCCTGTGGGACTCGGCGCTGACGGACTACAAGGCGCCGAACACGCCCGCCGGGCGCGACCTCCTGCGCCCGTTCGTCGACGCCTTCCGCGCCGCGGGGATGCGCATCGGCTTCTACCACTCGCTGATCGACTGGCATCACCCGGAGTTCCCCGTCGACGGCATCCACCCCATGCGCGACGACGAAGAGTTCAAGGCGCGCGCCAAGGGTCGTGACATCTCCGTGTACCGGGAATACCTCCACGGGCAGGTCCGCGAGCTGCTCACGCAGTACGGCAAGATCGACGTGATGTGGTACGACTTCTCCTATTCCGGCCGCTGGTGGGGCGGGAAGGGGAAGGAGGACTGGGGCTCCGAGGAGCTGCTCGCGATGACGCGCGAGCTGCAGCCGGGCGTGATCGTCAACGACCGGCTCGAGATCGGCGGCGACCTCGTCACGCCCGAGCAGTACCAGCCCGCGCGGGCGCCGGCGCGCGCGGACGGCGAGCCCGTCCTGTGGGAGGCGTGCCAGACGCTGAACGGCAGCTGGGGCTACGACCGTGACAACCTCGACTGGAAGTCGCTCGAGATGCTCGTGCAGATGCTCGTCGACACGGTCTCGAAGGGCGGCAACCTGCTCCTCAACGTGGGGCCGACGGCGCGCGGCGAGTTCGATCCTCGCGCGATGGAGCGGCTGCGCGGCGTCGGCGAGTGGATGCGCCTGCACGAGCGGGCGATCCGGGGGTGCGGTCCGAGTCTCCATGTGCCGCCGCCCGACTGCCGGTACACGCAGCGCGGCGACCGCCTCTACCTCCACGTGTTCGCGTGGCCCTTCCGCCACCTCCATCTCGAGGGCATGGCCGACCGCGTCCGGTGGGCGCGGCTCCTCGGCGACGGCTCCGAGATCGCGATGACGGTCATCGATCCCGCGCAGGAGGGACAGAACACGACGATGGCGGGCATGCCGCCCGGGACCCTGACGCTGGAGCTGCCCATCCAGCGTCCGCCCGGCGTCGTCGTGCCGGTGATCGAGCTCGGTCTCGCGTCGTCGGGGTGACGTCCCGGCGTCGCCGGGCGCCGCCGTCCGCTCGCGCGTCGCCGCGAGCGTCATGGGTTCAAACGTCGGGCGTATTTCATGTTAGATCCCGGATGTCTGCGGGCATGCCGTTGACGATTTCGGGCTACCCGTGCTAAACATCGGATGTCTTTCGGGCAGGGACGAAGGCATCCAAGGGCGCTCGCCACGAGCGTCGCGGTACGGGTGCGCGTAAGGCGCCGCCCGCGGCCAGAGGGGGACTGACGTGTCGCGCGAGCATGATGGCTCTGGGTACGCAGGCGCCGGGGCGCTGCGGTTGCGACTCCTCGGCGGCTTCTCGGCGTGGGTCGACGGCCGGCCCGTGGATGCCGGCGCGTGGCGCCGGCGCAAGGTGAGCCGGCTCGTCAAGCTGCTCGCGCTCGCGCCGGATCACCGTCTTCATCGCGAGCAGGTCGAGTGCCTCCTGTGGCCGGCGCTCGATCCGCGCGCCGCGTCGCAGAACCTGCACCACACGCTCTACCGGGCCCGGCACACGCTCCAGCCCGGGCTCGAGCGCCGCGCGGAGCCGCGCTTCCTGCGCCTCCGGAACGATCTGCTCGAGCTCGCGCCGTACGGCGAGCTCGAGTCGGACCTCGAGGCCTTCGAGCGCGCCGCGGCGGCCGCGTTCGCGTCCTCCGGCGACCCCGCGGCATTCGCCGCCGCGGCCGCCCTGTTCGGGGGCGAGCTCCTGCCCGAGGAGCGGTTCGAGGACTGGGCGATCGATCGCCGCGACGCGGTCAAGGCGACCTACGTCGAGCTCCTGCTCGAGCTCGCCGACATCGAGCGGCGCCGGTCGGGACTGGACGCGGCGATCGACGCGCTGAAGCGCATCGTCGCCATCGAGCCGCTCCACGAGGACGCGCAGGCCCAGCTGATCCACCTGCAGGGGCTCGCGGGCCGGCGGCATCTCGCCGTCGCGCACTACCAGCGCTTCCGCACCCTGCTCAACGCGGAGCTCGACGCCGAGCCGCTGCCCAGCACCGTCGAGATCTACCGCTCGGTCGTCTCCGGCCGGATCTGCCGGCCGGCCGCGGTCGCCACGGAGATCGCCGACCGCGCCGCGCCCGCGCTCCACGGGTGAGCCGGGTCAGCGCAGGAGACCGCGCGCGATCACGAGCCGCTGGATGTCCGAGGTGCCCTCCTCGATCTCCTCGAGCTTCGCGTCGCGCATCCACTTCTCCACGGGGTACTCGCGCGCGTAGCCCCACCCGCCGAGCGTCTGCACCGCCGCCCACGTGCAGAACATCGCCGTCTCGGAGGCGTGGAGCTTGGCCATCGCGGCCTCCGTGGTGATCCGCGCGCCCGCGTCGGCCAGCTCCGCCGCGCGCCACGTCAGCAGCCGCGACGCGTCCACCCGCAGCGCCATGTCGGCGAGCCGGAAGGCCACGGCCTGGTGCTCGGCGATCGGCTTGCCGAACTGCACGCGCTCCTTGGCGTAGTCCCGCGCGTACTCCAGCGCCGCCCGGGCGAGGCCGGTGGCCGAGGCGGCGAGCGTGACGCGCGAGCGGTCGAACGTGCCCATCAGCCCGCGGAAGCCCTCGCCCTCCGCGCCGAGGCGGCGGTCGGCGGGGACCTCGACGTCCGCGAGGAAGAGCTCGGTGTTGCGGATCGCGCGCTGCCCCATCTTGCGCATCGGCTCGCCGCAGGACAGCCCCGGGTCGCCGCGCTCGAGCACGAACGCCGTGATGCCGCGGTGGCCGCTGCCGGGCTCGACGGTGGCGAAGACGACGTAGAACTCCGCGAGCCCGCCGTTCGAGATCCACGTCTTCTGCCCCGACAGCACGTAGCCGCCGTCGGTCCGCCGTGCCGTCGTCCGGATCGAGGCGGCGTCCGAGCCGCTGTCCGGCTCGGTGGTCGCGAGCGCGGTGAGCGGCGGGACGTCCGCGGTGAGCGGCCCGACCCAGCGCTGCCGCTGCTCCGGGTCCCCGAGCGCGAGCACCGGCTCGGCGAAGAAGCCGTTGGAGGTGATGAGGTTGCCGATCCCCGCGCAGCCGTGCGAGAGCTCCTCCTGCACGACGCAGCCCGTGAGGCAGTCGGTCATTCCCCCGCCGCCGAGTTCCTCCGGCAGCATGAACGAGGTGAGGCCGAGCGCCGCGGCCTTCGCCCACAAGGCGGCGGGGTGCTCGACGTCCGCCTCGTCGATCGCAAGCGAGGCGGGGCGGATCTCGCGCGCGGCGAACTCGCGGCACACCCGCTGGATCTCGCGCTGCTCGTCGGAAAGGACCGTCATCGCGCGCCGGCTCCCGCCGCCGCCAGCTCGTCGCGCGCGGCGAGGATCGCCGCGGCGGCGCGCTCCATCACCGGCTCGGGCGCGACCGTGATGCGCGCCCAGCCGGGCAGGCCCATGTCCGCCCCGGTGCGGATCAGGACGCCGCGCCGCAGCAGCATCTCGCCGAGCTCGCCGTCGTCCACGCCGAGGTCGCAGAGCACGAAGTTCGCGTCGGATCGGAGCGGCCGCATCCCGCCCGCGCGCAGCGCCGCGGACAGCCGCTCGCGCGCCGCGGCGGCGGCCGCCC
>DATMVH010000689.1:0-14345 GCA_035563395.1 Solirubrobacteraceae bacterium | reverse complement strand
CGCGGGCGCCGTCCGGCGACCGCGTCGCCCACCACTCGCGGAACGACTGCCGCGGCACGTCGGGGAGATCGCGCATCGCCGTCCAGCGCGCGAGCGGGCCGACCGGCACGCGCATCGGGCCGCGGCCGGCCCGCGCCAGGCGCTGCGCCCGCTCGTACGCCGCGCGGCTGCGGAACACGCGGCTGACGGCGTCCATGGCGAGCCGCTCGGCGCTCCAGCGGCCCTTCACCTCGCGCACCACGCGGCCGCGCAGGTGGACGAGCAGCTGCGGGATGTCGATCTTCACCGGGCAGGCGTCGTAGCAGGCGCCGCAGAGGCTCGACGCCCACGGCAGCGTCGCGGCGTTCTCCAGCCCGCGCAGCTGCGGGGTGAGGACGGCGCCGATCGGCCCGGGATAGACGGACTCGTACGCGTGCCCGCCCGTGCGCGAGTACACCGGGCAGACGTTCAGGCAGGCGGAGCAGCGGATGCAGCGCAGCGCCTGGCGGCCGACCTCGTCGGCGAGCACGTTCGTGCGGCCCCCGTCGAGCAGGACGAGGTGGAACTCGCGCGGGCCGTCGCCCTCGCGCACGCCGGTCCACAGCGACGTGTAGGGGTTCATCCGCTCCGCCGTCGAGGATCGCGGCAGGAGCTGCAGCATCACCTCCAGATCGCGCCACTCCGGGATCACCTTCTCGATGCCCATGACGGTGACGAGCACGTCGGGCAGCGTCGTGCACATGCGGCCGTTGCCCTCGGACTCGACGACGCAGATCGTCCCCGTCTCCGCCACCCCGAAGTTGGCGCCGCTGACCGCGACCCGCACGCTCAGGAACTTCTCGCGCAGGTGCCGGCGAGCCGCCTCGGCGATCCGCGGCGCCTCCAGCCCCAGCTCCTGGCCCCGCGCGATCGTGCGCTCGAACAGGGCGGCGATCTCCGCGCGGTTCTTGTGGATCGCCGGGACGAGGATGTGCGAGGACTCGTCGTGGCCGAGCTGGACGATGAGCTCCGCGAGGTCCGTCTCGATGGCGCGGATGCCGCGCAGCGCCAGCGCGTCGTTGAGCCCGATCTCGTCCGTGGCGAGCGACTTGACCTTGATGACCTCGTCGCTGCCGTGGTCGCGCGCGATGCCGGCCACGATCGCGTTGGCCTCGGCGCCGTCGCGCGCCCAGTGCACGGTCCCGCCGGCACGCACGACGCTCGCCTCGAGGCGCTCGAGCTGCTCGGGCAGGGTGGCGAGCGCGCGGTCCTTGATCGCCGCCCCGGCCGCCCGCAGCGCCTCCCAGTCATCGAGCTCGGCGACGACGCGCGCCCGCTTGGCGCGGATCGTCGTCGTCGCCTTGCCGAGGTTGCGGCGCAGCTGCGTGTCGCTGAGCGCCTCGCGCGCGGCCGCCGGGAAGCCCTGCGTCATTCCCGCGCCGCCAGGACCTCGGCGATGTGCATCACGCGCACGCCCGCGCGCTGGCGCTTGAGCGCCCCGCCGATGTGCATGAGGCAGGACGTGTCCACCGCCGTGCAGACCTCCGCGCGCGTGTCGAGCACGTGGCGCAGCTTGTCCCCCAGCATGGCCATCGACGTGTCGGCGTTCTTGACCGCGAACGTGCCGCCGAAGCCGCAGCACTCGAGCGCCTCGTCCATCTCCACCAGGTCGATCCCGCGCACCGCCCGCAGCAGCCGCTGGGGCCGGTCGCCGACGTGGAGCGCCCGGACGGAGTGGCAGGTCGGGTGCAGCGTCACGCGGTGCGGGAACGACGCGCCGACGTCCTCGGTCCCGAGCACGTCGACGAGGAACTCGCACAGCTCGTGGACCGGCGGGCCGTCGTAGGCCACGCCGAGCCGCGGGTACTGCTCGCGCACGAACCCGGCGCACGACGCGCTCGGCGTCACGACCGCCTCCGCGCCGGCGAACACGCGCGCGAAGCGCTCGGCCAGCGGGCGCGCCTCGTCGTGGTAGCCGGAATTGCCGTGCATCTGGCCGCAGCAGGTCTGCTCGGCCGGGAACTCCACGTCGCAGCCGACCCGCTCCAGGAGCTCCACGGTGGCGCGCCCGGCCTCGGGGAACAGCGTGTCGTTGAAGCAGGTGATGAACAGCGCGACGCGCACGGGCGCGGAGTCTCTCACGCCCGTGCGCGCGCCGCGCCCGTCAGTTCGCGCCCACGACAGAGAACGCGTAGACGGTCGAGGAGGTGTACGTCTGCCCGGGCCGCAGCACCGTCGACGGGAAGCTCGCGTGGTTCGGCGAGTCCGGGAAGTGCTGCGTCTCGAGCGCGAGCCCCTCGCCCTGGCGGTACGCGCGGCCGCTCGCGCCGTACAGCGAGCCGTCGAGGAAGTTGCCGGAGTAGAACTGGATGCCGGGCTCGGTCGTCGAGATCGTCAGCTGGCGGCCGCTCGACGGGTCGCGCAGCCGCGCCGCGACGAGGAGGTCCTTGCTGCCCTCCGGCCGGTTGAGCACCCAGTTGTGATCGTAGCCGCGGGCGAACTCGAGCTGCTCGAACGGGTTCCGGATCCGCTCGCCGATCGCACGGAAGCTGCGGAAGTCCATCGGCGTACCGGCGACCGGCGGGATCCGCCCCGTGGGGATCAGCGTCGCGTCGACGGGCGTGTAGCGGTCGGCGTCGAGCTGCAGCCGGTGGTCGTAGATCGTGCCGGAGCCCTCGCCGGCGAGGTTCCAGTACGTGTGGTTCGTGAGGTTGACCACCGTCGGCTCGTCCGTCGTCGCGCGGTAGTCGATCCGCAGCGCGTTGCGGTTGTCGAGCGTGTACACGACCTCCACCGGAAGCCGCCCGGGATAGCCCTCCTCGCCGTCGGCCGATGTGTACGTGAGCCGCAGCGAGACCGAGTCCGCCGCTTCCACGGGCTCCGCCGCCCAGACCCGCCGGTCGAATCCGCGCCTGCCGCCGTGGAGGCTGTTGGGATCGTCGTTGACGGGCAGCCGGTACACCTCCCCGTCGAGGGGGAACCGGCCGTTGGCGATGCGGTTGCCGTAGCGGCCGATGATGGCGCCGAAGTACGGGTTGCTCGCGTCGTAGGCGTCGCTCGTGTAGCCGTCGAGGGTGCGGAAGCCGAGCGTCACGTTCGCCACCCGGCCGTCGCGGTCGGGCACGCGGAGCGACTGGATGATGCCGCCCCACGTGATGATCGAGACGGTCATGCGATTGTCGTTGCGGAGCGTGTAGCGCTCGATGGGCGCGCCGTCCATGCGCCCGAAGCCCGACTTCGAGATCGTCGGCCGGCCGGCGGCCGACCCGGGGAGCGCCGCGAGCGCGAGCAGTGCGAGCGTCATGGAGACCAGGGCGGCAGTATGACGCCGCGGTGCAGGATTCACGTCGCCTCCTCCTTGTCCCCGGCCGGAAGCGCCGTTCCCGTCACCGCCACTCCGGGCCGCGCGGTGTCGTCGATGTACTCGTGGGCCCGCACGCGCATTCCGCGGTCGTCCAGCAGCCGCAACGGCAGCGGACAGCCGATCGCGCGGTTGGGGAACACGCTTCGGCTCGTCCACCGGCGTGAGTATGCGGCCGGGCACGCCGCCGCCGAGGTCGGGCACGTCGCCCTCAGCGTGTTGCGCCGGCGGTGGTGCTCGTCGAACTCGCGCCACTCGATCCCGTAGGCCTCCGCGCGCTGCGTGCGCACGGGCGCGAAGTGGCCATGGATGCTGTGCGGACGGCGGGGGCGTGCCGCGGGCGCTGTGCCAGACTGGACCGCCGCCGGAGCCACGACCCCGCTCGCGAAGGAGCCCATGCGATTCACCGAGACCGACCTTCCCGGCGCCTTCGTCGTCGAGATCGAGCCGCGCCACGACGAGCGGGGCTTCTTCGCCCGTACGTTCGACGCGAGGCTGCTCGAGGAACATGGGATGAACCCATTCGTCGCCCAGCGGAATACATCGGTCACGCGGCGCACGGGCGCCATCCGCGGAATGCACTATCAGCTGCCGCCGGCAGCGGAGACGAAGTTCATCCGGTGCGTCCGCGGCGCGATCCGCGACGTGATCGTCGACCTGCGTGAGGACTCGCCGACGTACATGCGCCACATCGGCGTCGACCTCACGGAAGAGAATCGGCGGGCGCTCTACGTGCCGGCGCTCTTCGCACACGGCTTCCAGACGCTCGCCGACGACACCGAGGTGGACTATCTCGTGAGCGAGTACTACACGCCCGGCGTGGAGCGCGGCCTGCGCCACGACGACCCCGCGCTCGGCATCGAGTGGCCGCTCCCGGTCACGGTGGTCTCCGACAAGGACCGGGCGTGGCCGCTGCTCGAGGAGAGGGCGGCGCGTTGATCATCGTCGACGAGGCGCTCCGGCGCCGGCAGGCCGAGGGCCGCCCCGTTCGCGTCGCCATGGTCGGCGCGGGCTTCATGGGTCGCGGCGTCGCGAACCAGATCGTCAACTCGGTCGCGGGAATGGAGCTCGTCGCGATCTTCAACCGGCATCTCGAGGGCGCCCACCGCGCGTACGACGAGGCGGGCGTCGAGCGCACCGTGACCGTCGACAGCGTGGCCGCGCTCGAGGACGCCATCGCCGGCGAGGTGCCCGCGGTCACCGACGACGCCGACCTGGTGTGCGAGGCCGAGGGCATCGACGTGCTGCTGGAGGTGACGGGATCCATCGAGTTCGGCGCCGGCGTCGTCCTTGGCGCGCTCCGCAACGGCAAGCACGTCGTCGTGATGAACCCCGAGCTGGACGGCACCGTCGGCCCGCTGCTGAAGCGCTACGCGGACCGCGCCGGGCTCGTCTACACGACGAGCGACGGCGATCAGCCCGGCGTCCAGGGGAACCTCTACCGCTTCGTCCGCGGCATCGGCGTGACGCCGCTGCTCATGGGCAACATCAAGGGACTCCAGGACCCGTATCGCAACCCCACGACGCAGGCCGGCTTCGCCGCGAAATGGGGCCAGAACCCGTACATGGTCACGAGTTTCGCCGACGGCACCAAGATCTCGTTCGAGCAGGCCACCGTCGCGAACGCGTTCGGGTTGAGCATCCTGCGCCGCGGGATGACGGGATATGACCATCGCGGGCACGTCGACGAGCTCACCCAGCGCTTCTCCGCCGACGAGCTGCGGGCTCTCGGCGGCGTGGTCGACTACGTCGTCGGGTCGCTGCCCAGCCCCGGCGTGTTCTGCCTCGGGACCCACGACGACCCGCGCCAGCGCCACTACCTCAACCTGTACAAGCTCGGCGAAGGGCCGCTGTACTCGTTCTACGTCCCGTATCACCTCTGTCACTTCGAGACGCCGTCGTCGCTGGCGCGCGCCGTGCTGTTCCAGGACGCGACGATGGCTCCCGAGGCGCCCCAGGTGGAGGTGGTCACGACGGCGAAGGTGGACCTCGAGGCGGGCCAGACGCTCGATGCGCTCGGGGGCTATCTGACCTACGGGCAGGCCGAGACGGCCCGCGTGACCGCGGACGAGCGGCTCCTGCCGATCGGCGTGGCCGAGGGCTGCCGCGTCACACGCGACCTCCCGCGCGACCACGTGCTGACCTACGACGACGTCGAGGTGCCGCCGGGGCGGCTGTGCGACCGGCTCCGGGCCGAGCAGGCCGAGGTCTTCGGCCTCGCGCCGGCCGCCGGCGCCTGAGCCGCGGGCCGCGATCCCGAGCCGCCGCCGCCCGAGCGGCTCGGGATCGCGAACGCCCCCTCGGCCGGCTCAGCGGGAGTACGCCGCGGGCACGCCGCCGTCGACGTTCAGCACGTTGCCCGTGCTCTTCCCCGACCGCGCCTCCGAGGCGAAGTGCAGCACCGCCTGCGCGATGTCCTCCGGCGTGATGTTCACCTTCAGCGTGTTGCGCTGGCGGTAGTGCTCCTCGAGCTCGTGCGGCTCGATGCCGTAGGCCTCCGCGCGTTCCTTGCGCCACGTCGAGTCGGGGCCCCAGATCCGCGAGCCGGAGAGCACCGCGTCGGGGTTGACGGTGTTGGAGCGGATGCCCGCCGCGCCGCCCTCCTCGGCCAGGCAGCGCGCGAGGTGAAGCTCCGCCGCCTTCGCCGACGAGTACGCCGTCGCGTTCTTGCCCGCCACGAGCGCGTTCTTCGACGCGACGAACACGACCGAGCCGCCCGTGCCCTGCGGCCGCAGCACCTTGAAGGCCTGCCGCGCCACGAGGAAGTAGCCCGTGACGAGGATGCGGTGGTTGCGCTCCCATTCGGCCAGCGTCGTCTCCTCGATCGGCGAGCTCGAGGCGATGCCCGCGTTGGAGACCACGATGTCGACGCCGCCGAAGCGGTCGATCGTCGCGTCGAAGGCCGCGGCGACCGCCTCCTCGCTCGTCACGTCGCCGCTCAGCGCGAGCCCCGCGTCGCCGTAGCCGGCGACCGCCTCCTCGGCGCCCGCCTGGTCGAGGTCGAACGCCACGACGGCGGCCCCGAGCGCCGCGAGCGCGTCGCCGATCGCCCGTCCGATGCCGCCGGCGCCGCCGGTCACGAGCGCCACCTTGCCCTGCAGCTCGCCGGGCGGCGGGGCCTGCGCGAGCTTGTAGAGCTCGAGCGGCCAGTACTCGATCGCGAAGCTCTCCTCCGCGGTGAGCGAGACGAACTCGCCGAGGGCGTGCGCGCCCGCCATCACCTCGATCGCGCGGTGGTAGAGGTCCCGCGAGATCGCCGACGTCTTCGTCGTCGTCCCGGTGGACACCATCCCGACGTGCTGGATGAGCACGATCCGCGGGTCCGGGTCCATCGGCACGGTGGTCTCGTCGCCGTAGTCCTCCAGATAGCGCCGGTAGTCCTCGCGGAACGCGCTCGCGCGCTCCCGGACCCGCTCCGCCAGCGCGGCGGCGTCGTCCGCGTCGGGGTCGTACGGGATCCACAGCGGGACGCGCTTGGTGTGGACGAGGTGGTCGGGGCACGGCGCGCCGACGGTGACGAGCCGCTCCGCCTCGGCCGAGGAGACGAACTGCAGCGTCCGCGGCGCGGTGTCGACGGTCAGGAGCTTCGCGGTCTCGCTGGAGACGGCGCCGCGCAGCGCCGGGAGGAGGTCGTGCAGCAGCGCCGCCCGGGCCTCCGGGTCGACCTTCCCCGCCTTCGCGTGCGGCCCGCCGAAGCGCTGCTTGCCGCCCACCTTCTCGTTGACGAAGTC
Organism: Solirubrobacteraceae bacterium; assembly: GCA_035563395.1. Classification (GTDB taxonomy): domain Bacteria; phylum Actinomycetota; class Thermoleophilia; order Solirubrobacterales; family Solirubrobacteraceae; genus DASQMT01. The sequence continues at coordinate 7,295 of DATMVH010000689.1, read as the reverse complement.
GACGGCCTGGTTGATGACCTCGATGGTCTTCTTGTAGGCCTCCTCCGCCGAGTCGCCCCACACGACGAGCCCGTGCTTGGCCAGCACGACGAGCTTGAGGTCGGCATTGGCGCGCGCCGCCTCCCCCACCTGCTTGGAGAGCGTGAAGCCCGGCCGGATGTACGGGATCCACGCCGCCGCGTCGCCGAAGCACTCGTGCACGAGGCGCTCGCCGTCGGCCGTGCCGGCCAGCACGTTGATGCCGTCCGGATGGGTGTGGTGGACGTGCGGCGCCGGCACGAAGGCGTGCAGCAGCGTCTCGATCGACGCGCGCGGCATCGCCGGGTCCAGCATGCAGCGCGACAGGTACGCGACCATCTCCTCGTCGCTCATCGCGTCGCGCTCCATCAGCGGGAGCACCTCGTCGAGCTTCAAGCCGGTGAAGTGCTGGGCGCCCATCGTGGCGAGGTCCGAGCCCGAGCCCTTGACCCACATGACGTCGACCTCGCGGCCGGCGTGGTCGACGGCCTTGCCCTTGGCGGAGGTGTTGCCGCCGCCGAAGTTCGAGACGGCCCGGTTGGCGCCGAGGAGGTTCGAGGCGAGGACGAGCTGACCGAGGACGTCGGACGGCGGCGCCTGCCCCGGCCAGAGGTCCTCGACGCGGTCGACGATCGGTTGCGTGGCGGTGGTCATGGTCAGGCCCTCCTGGTGGCGAGGTCGGCGTCGCGCTCGGCGGCCACCCGTTCGGCGTAGCCGGACGCGCGGAGCGCGGCGATCGGGTCTTCGGACGCCCCCAGCTCGGCGCGCACCTTCGCGCACAGCGGGCGGACGTCGGTCCGGTAGGCGTCGAGCAGCAGCTCGTGGCCGAGCAGCACGTCGCCCGACGCCTGGGCCGCCTCGAGCGCGGCGCGGTCCACGAGCAGCGCCTTGGCGTAGGCCTCCTGCAGGTTGACGACGCTCAGCACCATCGCCTCGACCTTCGCCTCGATGTTGTGGGCCTGGTCGATCGTCAGGCGCGGGAGCGGCCCGCCCGCCGCCGCCAGCTCGACGAAGATCAGGAACAGCTCGAACGGGTTGACCGAGCCCACGATGAGGTCGTCGTCGGCGTACTTGCGGTTGTTGAAGTGGAAGCCGCCGAGCCGGCCGGCGTCGTCGAGCAGCGCGACGATCTGCTCGACGTTCGTCCCCTGCGCGTGGTGGCCGAGGTCGACGAGCACCTCCGCGCGGTCGCCCAGCGCCTGGCAGACCAGCAGCGCGGAGCCCCAGTCGGCGAGGTCCGTGGCGTAGAAGGCGGGCTCGAAGAACTTGTACTCGACGAGGAAGGTCTGCTCCGCGGGCAGCTCGGCGTAGACCCGCTGCAGCGACTCGATCATCCGGCGCCGCCGCCCGCGCATGTCGTCCTGGCCGGGGTAGTTCGTGCCGTCGGCGAGCCACAGCGACTGGGCGTCCGAGCCGAGCTCGCGCGCGATGCCGACGCACTCGATCAGGTGCGCCACCGCCTTGTCGCGCACCCCGGCGTCGGGATGCGTGACCGAGCCGAGCTTGTAGTCGGGGTCCTGGAAGAGGTTCGGGTTCACCGCGCCGACGCGCAGCCCGCACGCCTCGACGTGCGCGCGCAGGTCCGCGTAGTCGTCGACCGCGTCCCATGGGAAGTGCATCGCCACCGCGCCCGCGGTGCCGGTGAGCCGGTGGACCTCCGCGGCGTCCTCGACGCGCTCGCGGATGTCGCGCGGGCGGCCGGGCTGCGGGAACACGCCGAAGCGCGTGCCGGAGTCGCCGTAGCCCCACGACGGCGTCTCGATCACGAGGTCGCCCACGCGCGCCTCGACGGCGGACACGTCGATCCCCCGGTCGGAGAGCTGGGCGGCGAGGCCGCTGTACGGGTCGTTCACTGTCGGTCCTCCAGAAGCGGTCAGGCGGTTGTCGGGTCGGAAAGGCGGGTGACGTCGAGGAAGCGCCGGTAGGTCGCCTCGGCCTCGGTGCGGTCGGGCGAGGGCTCGTAGGTCTCGGGGCTGGCGGACGCGGCGGCGACCTCGCGCAGCTCGGCGAGGGAGCCGAGCGCGCCGGCGCCGCGCGCCTGCACGAGGACGTTGCCGAGCGCGGTGGCCTCCACGGGCCCGGCGAGCACCTCGCGGGCGCACAGGTCGGCGGTGAGGCGGCACAGGTCGGCGTTCTGCGCGCCGCCGCCGATCACGTGGATGCGCCGGACCTCCCGCCCGCCGACGGCCTCGAGGCGCTCGAGCACCCAGCGGTACTTGCAGGCCAGCGAGACGAGGATGCCGCGCACGAGCCCGCCCGGCTCGTGGACCGGCTCCTGGCCGAGCCGCTCGGCCACGGCGGCGATCCGGGCGGGCATGTCGCCCGGCGCGAGGAACGCGTCGTCGTCGGGATCGAACAGCGGCGGCTCGCCGGCGAAGTCGCCGGCCTGGCGGAGCAGGTCCTCGTAGGCGGCCTCCTCGCCGCCGCCGGCCCAGTCGCGGCGGCACTCCTCGAGCAGCCACATGCCCATGACGTTCTTGAGCAGCCGCGTGGTGCCCTCGATGCCGCGCTCGTTCGTGAGGTTCGCCTCCCGCGCGGCGTCGCTCAGCACGGGCTCCGGCAGCTCGAGCCCGAGCAGCGACCACGTGCCGCTGGAGAGGATCGCGGCGTGCTCGTCGCGGATCGGCGCGGCCGCGAAGGCGGCGGCGGTGTCGTGCGACGCGACGGCGAAGACGGGCACGCCCTCGGCGCCGCCGGCCGCGTCGCCGTGGATCGGCAGCGTCGGCCCGAGCGCCGTCCCGGGCTCCACGACGTCGCGGAAGATCCGGCTCGGCAGCCCCAGCCGGTCGATCAGGTCCCGCGCCCAGCGGCCCGTGCGGGCGTCGAGCAGGCCGGTGGTCGACGCGTTCGTGCTCTCGTTCGCGAGCTCGCCCGTCAGCCAGAGGCCGAAGAGGTCAGGAACGAGGGCGATCCGGTCGGCGGCGGCGAGCGACGGCGCGTCCTCTTCGGCCAGCAGCTGGAAGACCGTGTTGATCGGCATCGTCTGGATGCCCGTCGTCGCGTACAGGTCCTCGGCCGGCACCCGGTCGAACGCCCGCTCGATCATCCCGGCCGTGCGCGCGTCGCGATAGTGGAAGGGCAGGCCGAGCACGCGGCGCTGCTCGTCGAGCAGCGCGTAGTCGACGCCCCAGCTGTCGACCCCGATGCCGGCGAGCGGGCCCGCCGTCGCGGCCGCCCGCAGGCCGAGCAGCGACTCGGTGAACAGGTGCAGGAGGTTCCAGCGCAGGCCGTCCGGGAGGGTCACCGGCCGGTTGGGGAAGCGCTGGACCTCCTCGAGCTCGACCCGCCCGCCGGCGAGCCGCCCGCACACCACCCGGCCGCTCGTGGCGCCGAGGTCGATCGCGGCGTAGCGCGGGTCAGGCAAGGTGGAAGACCTCCTCCAGCCGCCGTAGCCCGGTGTCGGGCCGCTCCCCGGCCGGGAGCTCGAAGAACTCCGCCATCTCGGCCTGCCAGCGCGCGTTGACGTCCGTGGCCTCCATCGCGGCGACGGCGGCCGCGAAGTCGTCCGTCTCGAGGTAGCCGACGAGCAGGCCGTCGTCGGCGAGGAAGAGGGAGTAGTTGCTCCACCCCGCCCGGCGCAGGGCGGCGAGCATCTCCGGCCACACCGCGCGGTGGCGCTCCTTGTACTCCTCGAGCCGGTCGCGCCGGACGCGCAGCAGGAAGCAGACGCGCTCCATCACCGGACCTCCGCGTACCCGACGCCGAGCAGGGAGGCGACATGCCGGACCTCGGCTGCCCGATGTCCGACACCGAGCGCGACGTGGTGGGTCGGCCCCTCCCCGCACCAGCGCTCGAGGAACTCCGCGGGCGGGAGCGCGAAGCGCAGGCGGCTGTTCGTGTTGCCGATCCGGAACGTCTCGCCCGGTATCGATTCCCCCTCCCCCACGATGAGCTTCAGCCGCCCGTCGGCCGTCTGCGTGCAGCCGACGATCGTCACCGGGCCGTAGCGGACCTTGAACTCGACGCTGAGCCCGGCGCCGCGCTTGCCGTGGTAGAGCTTGAGCGCGCGCAGCGTCGGCTGCTCCTGGGCGATGGCGACGTGCCCCGGCCCGTCGTGGCCCATGAGCACGAAGCCCTCGCTGAAGTCGAGCGCGTAGTACTCCGTGTAGGAGCCGCCGGCGCCGAGCCGGTCGAGGATCAGCTGGGCGACGTTCGTCTTCAGGTCGCCCTCGCCCGCCGTGGGCACGCCGCGGGCGGTGAGGAGCGAGTTGCCGACGATCACGCCCGCGCCGAGCCGCTCGGCCTCGTTGTCGCCGGCGCCGCGGTGGTAGTAGGTCAGGGCGTCGAGCCCGAAGTCCGCGACAAGCCGGTCGAGCCCGGCCGCCACGCGGGCCGACCAGTCGAGCTGCTCGGGCTCGATCGGCCCCGCGATCGGGTCGGCGGAGGGATCCGCGAAGGCGAACGACGCCCGGATCTCCGCCTCCTTGGCCGCGACCTCCTCGGGCGTCGCCTCCGCGACCCGCACGCCGAGGTCGTCGATCTCCAGCACCTCCACGTGCGCGCCGACCTGCGCGTGGACGGCCGTGAAGTCCGTGTACATGTCGAGCATGCCGGGATAGACGTGCCCCATGAAGCCGATCCGCGCGCCCCGCAGCGCACGGGCGACGCCGGCGGCCCGCACCCACGCCGCGATCCTGCCCCACGCCCGCTCGTCGTCGTCGATCGTGCCCGCGACCGTGTCGTACGGGATGCGCGCGCGGGTGAAGGCGCCGGCGATCTCCGGCACGCAGCAGGCGGCGCAGTTCGCCAGCCACTCGCCGGTGTCCGTGCGGGCGTAGTCGAGGCTCGCCGTGGGCTGAAGCCCGAGGACGACGACCGGCACGCCGGCCGCCTGGGCGACCGGCAGGACCGTGCTCGACGTGGCGTACGTCACGGCGTGGCAGAGCACGAGGTCCACCTGCGCGGCGGCGAACCGGTCGCCGGCCGCGCGGGCCGCCTGAGCGGTGTCCACGAGCCCGGCCGACACGACGTCGCCGCCCAGGCCGGCCACGCGCTCCTCGACCCGGCGCTGGTAGCCCTCGATGCGCTCCTTCAGCCCCGCGAACTGCGGCCAGTACGCGTCGAGGCCGATGCCGAAGACCCCGACCCGGGCACGCGGCCCGGGGCGGGCGGTCTCCGCCGCTCGGGCGGTGTGCGGATCCGCGACCGTCATCCGCTCAGAAGTCGAAGTCGTCGATGTTCCGGGCGTTGAAGCCCGTCGGCGGGCCGAGGATGATCTCGCCGTTGGCGCCGATCGTGCGCTCCCCGAGCCGGCCGGCGTCGAACGTCTCGCCCTCCTTGCCGGTGATCCGTCCCGACACGAGGGCGGCGGCGGCCTGGCCGGCGAGGTAGCCGACGTCCTTGGGCACCCAGAGCTGGAACTCCTCGACGGTGCCGTCCTTGACGAACTTGCGCATCTGGTTCGGCGTCCCGAGGCCGGTCAGCTTGATCTCGCCCTTCTTCGGCGAGGTCGAGAGGTAGCGGGCCGCGGCGGCGACGCCCACCGTCGTCGGCGAGATGATGCCCTTGAGGTTCGGATAGGCCTGGATGAGGCCCTGGGTCTCCTGGAAGGACTTCTGGTCGTCGTCGTCGCCGTAGGCGACCTTCACGAGCTCGATGTCCTTGTAGGCGGGCTTCTTCAGCTCCTCGCGCATGACCTTGATCCACGCGTTCTGGTTGGGCGCGTTGGCCGTCGCGGAGAGGATGGCGATCTCGCCCCGGCCGCCGATCTGGTCGGCGATGAGCTTCACCTGGCCCTCGCCGATCAGCTGGGTGGAGGTCTGGTTGATGAACAGCGTGCGAGCGTCGGATGCGACGTCGGAGTCCATGGCCACGATCTTGATGTCGCGCCGCGCGGCCTGCTTGAGCGCCGGAGCGACGGCGTTCGGGTCGTTGCCGGCGATGATGATCGCGTCCGGGCGCTGCTGGGCGACGGAGTTGATGATCGGCACCTGCGAGGACGCCGCGGCGTCCGTCGGGCCCTGGACCCGGTTCGAGCCGCCGAGCTCCTCGAGCGCCTCGGTGATGCCGGAGTGCTCCGTCTCCTCGTAGGGGTTGCCGAGCTGCTTCGGGATGGACACCGTCTTGAGGCCCTGCTTGATCGGCGCGTTCGGGTCGGCCGTGCCCTCGGTCGTGGAGGCCCCTGAGCCGCCGTCGTTCGACGACTGCTCCTCGTCCTGCGTCGAGCCGCAGGCGCCGAGGACGAGCGCCGCGAGCAGCACCGCGAGCGCGACGAGAAGCGCGCGCGGGGCGCGCCCGAGACCAGCGGTCATGCGTGTGCCTCCTGGTGGTGCGTTGCCTGCCGGCGGCGCGCCTCGCGCACCCGCCGGGCGATGTTCGGACCCAGCACGGAACCGACGAGCAGGGCGCCCGTCACGATCTGGATCCAGTACGACGAGATGGACTCGCTGAGCGTCAGCGCCTTCTGGATGCCCCCCAGCAGGAGGAGTGCGAGGATGACGCCGGCGATCGTGCCGCGGCCGCCGAAGATCGACACGCCGCCGAGCAGCACGGCGGTGATCGCGGTGAGCTCGAAGCCCTGTCCGACGTTCGCCGCCGCCGTGGAGTTGCGCAGCGAGATGACGATGCCGGCGAGCGCCGCGACGGTGCCCGACAGCACGAAGAGGACGAGCTTGATCCGGCGCACGGAGAGCCCGGAGAACCGCGCCGCCTCCTCGTTGGCGCCGATCGCGTAGACCGAGCGCCCGAACGGCGTCGCGTGCAGCAGGACGCCGAAGAGGATCGCGAGGATCGCGAAGAGGACCATCGTGTTCGGGATGAACGTCCCGGCGAAGTTGCCGAACGCGAGGTCCGTGTAGCCCGCCGGGAAATCCGTCACGGACTGGTCGCCGACGACCACGAACGCGAGCCCGCGGAAGAGGGCGAACGTGCCGATGGTGACCGCCAGCGACGGCAGCCCGAGCCAGGTGACCAGCGTCCCGTTGAAGGCGCCGCACACGGCGCCGGCCGCGAGGCAGATGACGAAGATGAACTCGAGCGGAAGGCCGCTGTTCCACAGCGACGCCATCAGCGCGCTCGACAGCGCGAGCGTCGAGGCGACGGACAGGTCGATCTCCGCGGCGACGATCACGAGCGTCAGCGGAAGCGCCATCAGCGCCACCTCGGAGATGTCGAGCGACCCCGTGGTGAACGAGTCCGCGCTCAGGAACTCGCTCGACAGCCCCTGGCCGGCGATCATCGTGACGATCAGGAGGCCGACCAGCAGCGCCTCCCACGAGCCGAGGGCGCCGCGCAGGCGCGCGGCCCCGCCGTCGCCGGAACGCGCCGGCGGCGGCGCC
>DATMVH010000688.1:0-2464 GCA_035563395.1 Solirubrobacteraceae bacterium | reverse complement strand
AGCGTCTGGCCGCGCGCCTGCGCGACGGCCGCCTGCCCGGCGGCGGACAGCCGGGCGCCCGCGAGGCGCTCGTCGAGGCGGCTCGAGAACTGGGCCGAGACGACCGCGCCGAGGGCGGCGACCGCGAGGAGCCCGGCCACGCGCGCGATCGCGTTGTTGACCCCCGACGCGATGCCGGCGTTGGACTCGTCCGCGTCCGCGAGCACCGTGGCGGTGAGCGGCGCGACGGTCGCGGAGAGCCCGAGCGAGAAGAGCAGCAGCGCGGGCAGGAGCTCCGTGGCGTAGTCCACCTCGGCGTCGAGCCGGAGCATGAGAGCGAGGCCCACGGCGGCTACGAGTGGTCCGCCGCCCATGAACAGCCGCGGGCCGTAGCGGTCGGCGAGGCGCCCGAACCGCTTGGACAGGAGGAACATCACGATCGTCGTCGGCATCGTGGCGAGCCCGGCCTCGAGCGCGTCGTAGCCCGCGACCTGCTGGAGGAAGAGCACGAGAAAGAAGAACGTGCCGCTCAGCCCGCCGTACATGGCGAACGTCTCGAGGTTCCCGGCCGCGAAGTTGCGGCGGCGGAACAGCGCGAGCGGGAGCATGGGGTCGGGCGTACGGCGCTCGTGCACGACGAAGGCGCCGAGCAGCGCGAGGCCGCCGATCAGCGGCGCCCACACCTCCGCGCTCCCCCAGCCGGCCTCGGGCTGGCGGATCAGCGCGAGGACCGGCCCGGCGAGCCCGAGCGCCGTGAGCACGGCCCCGAGCCAGTCCACCCGCGCGTGCGCCGCCCCCCGCGGCCGCGCCGGGACGGCGACGGAGACGAGCACGAGCGTGAGGACCACGAACGGCACGTTGATCGCGAAGATCAGCCGCCACGACACCGTGTCGACGAGCCAGCCGCCGACGAGCGGGCCGATCACCGTGGCGATCCCCGACCACGCGGTCCACGACCCGATCGCCCCGCCGCGCTCGGCGGGCGGGAAGCCGGCGACGATGACCGCGAGCGCGCTCGGGGTCAGGAGCGCTCCGAACGCGCCCTGCAGCGCGCGCCCGGCCACGAGCACCTCGATGCTCGGGGCGACGGCGCACACCACTGAGGTCGCGCCGAAGCCCGCGACGCCGATCGAGAAGACCCGCCGCTCGCCGAAGAGGTCGCCGAGCGAGCCGCCGACGAGGATGAGCGAGCCGAGCGCGAGCAGATAGGCGTTCGAGACCCACTGCTGGCCCGCGAGGCCGCCGCCGAGATCGGCCCGGATCGCGGGCAGCGCGACGTTCACCGCCGTCGCGTCGAGTCCCGCGACGAAGGAGCCCATGATCGCCGCGAGTAGGACGAGCCGCTTGCGGCGGTCGCCGGGGGACACGTCCGCAACGTAGCAGCGGGCGGCTATCCCGCTGCGATGGCGGCGACGCCCGCGAGCGTCACGAGCACGCCGGCGTCCTGCACGCGCGTCGGCTTCTCGTGCAGCAGCGTGCGCGCGAGCACGACCGTGACGGCGGGATAGAGCGAGCCGAGCACGCCGACCACGCTGAGCAGCCCGGTCCCGGCCGCGAGCGTGAAGAGCAGGTTCGCGAGCAGGTCGAAGGCGCCGATCAGCAGCAGCGCGCCGAGGGGCCCGCGCCCGGACGGCATCGGCGGCCGGCGCACGAGCACGAGGGCGGTGAGGATCAGGACGTCGGGCAGGCGCGCCATGAGCAGGACCCAGACGACGTCCGCGGACTCCTCCGCGCGGTCGACGCCGGCGAAGAACGAGCCGAAGCCGACAGCGGCGACGAGGGCGAGGAGGATCGGGCGGCGGCTGTCCCGCCGGACGCGGCGGTCCTCGGCCGGCGGCTCGCGCGCGGCGAGCACGACCCCGCAGGCGGCGAGCGCGATCCCGGCGCCCTGCAGCAGTCCGGGCCGCTCCCCGGAGGCGAGTCCGACCAGCACCGGGATCACCGTGCCGGTCGCCGACAGCGGGGCGACGATGCTCATGGTGCCGATCGAGAGCGCGCGGTAGAACGCCGCCAGCCCGGCGAGGCCGAACAGCCCGGCGCCCGCCGCCCAGGCGGTCGCGGCCGCGTCGTGCTCCGTCGGGGCGCCGCCCGCGGCGGCGGCGAGGATGACGAGAAGGGCGGAGCCCTGCGAGACCCACAGGACGGTGAGGAGCGCCTGCCGGCGGCTCTGCAGGCCGCCGACGAAGTCCGACAGTCCCCACGCCAGCGAGGAGCCGAGCGCGAGGACGACGGCGAGCATGCGCCGCCACGCTAGCGAGCCGGTGCGCGGGCGTCAGCCCGCGGCGACGTCGGCGAGCGAGAAGCCCGGCTCCTCCCCGAACGCGCGCCGGTAGCGGTGGCGGACGAGCTCGTAGCGGCGGAACGCCTCGGCGTGCCGGCCCCGCTCGAGCATCAGGGCGATCAGGTCGCGCTGCGCGGTGAGGTCGAGCGGCTCCAGGTCCGCGAGCCGCTGGAGGTGCGCGGCGGCGCCGGCCATGTCGCCCGC
>DATMVH010000687.1:0-7367 GCA_035563395.1 Solirubrobacteraceae bacterium | reverse complement strand
GCACCCGCCGCGATCTGCCGCGCGCGCTGGCGGCGATCGTCCGCAGCGGCTGACCGGTCACTCCGGCAGCGACGTCGGCCGGTCGACGAGCACGGAGAGGACGATCATCGTGCGCGTGCGGACGACGTTCGGGCGGCGCCGCAGCGCCTCGATGACCCGCTCGAGGTGGCGCACGTCGCCGACCTGCACGCGCAGCACCGCGTCGGGCTCGCCGGAGACCGTGACGGCGCTCACCACCTCCGGAATGCCCTGCACGGTCGCCAGCACGTCGCCCGGGGCGGTGCGCTCGGCGCAGTACACCTCCGCGATGGCCTCGATCCCCAGGCCGAGGCGCGCGGCGTCGATCACCGCCGCGTAGCCGCGGATCACCCCGCTCGCCTCGAGCCGGTCCACGCGGCGCTTGACCGCCGGCGTCGACAACCCGACCTCGCGGCCGATGTCGGCGAACGAGCGCCGGCCGTCCGCCTGCAGCAGGGCGAGGATCCGCCGGTCGAGCTCGGACAGCCGTTCCGCCACGCCCCCGATCGTACGCGCGACGGTGCACGAATCGCCGTCCACGCCGCGGCCGCCGTCACGATGTTGTCCACCGGCGCAACACGTGGCACTCGTTGCTTTCGCCGGGTCGCCAAGGGGCGTATCACCCCCTGGCAGGACCGACCCGCGCAGAGGAGGACGACGTGTTCGAGGAGGCGCAGCTCTACGCGCCCGTGACGCAGGACGACGACGGCGTGCAGGTGCACCTCGCCGACGACCATCCCGGCGCGAACGACGCGACGTACCGCCGCCGGCGCAACGAGATCGCCGCGGCCGCGCTCGGCTGGTCGCCCGGCGAGCCGGTCCCCCGGATCGCCTACACGGACGACGAGCAGGCCGTGTGGGCGACCGTCTGCCAGGCGCTCGCACCGAAGCACGAGCGCCTCGCGTGCCGCGCCTTCCGCGCCGCCAAGCAGGCGCTCGCCCTGCCCGAGGACCGCGTTCCGCAGCTCGACGAGGTCACGGCGCGCCTGCGGCCGCTGACGGGCTTCTCCTACCACCCCGCCGCCGGCCTCGTGCCGCTCGACGAGTTCTACGGCTCGCTCGCCGACCGCGTGTTCCACTCGACCCAGTACATCCGCCACCCGTCCGCGCCGCTCTACACGCCCGAGCCGGACCTCGTGCACGAGGTGATCGGGCACGGCAACCTGCTCGCCGACCCGACGTTCGCCGAGGTCAAGCGGCTCGCCGGGGAGGCGGCCCGCCGCTGCGAGACCGCCGAGGGGCTGCAGTTCGTCGCCGACGTGTTCTGGTTCACGCTGGAGTTCGGCGTGATGTGGGAGGACGGCGAGCTGCGCTGCTACGGCGCGGGCCTCCTGTCCTCGTTCGGCGAGATCGAGGAGTTCCGCGCGGCCGACGTGCGGCCGCTCGACTTCCTCGCCATGGGCACGCTCGAGTACGACATCACCCACTACCAGCCGGTGCTGTTCGCCTGCGACGGCATGGGGCACTTCGAGGACGCCGTCGGCGGGTTCTTCGCGGCCTTCGACGACGACGTCCCGGCGCGCCTCCGGCGGGGCGCGGTGGCCGCCTGACGGACCCGTGCGCCGCGGTCACGCGGCGCACCGCAAGGCACTGGATCGCGGGGGCGATCCGCGGTAAAACCACCACGACGGTGCTCGGGCTCATCGACACCCGCGACCAGCCGCCGCCCGGTGGCGACGGCACGCGCGAGCCGTGGTACATCCAGGTCGTCGCGAGCTTCTTCCCGTGGCCCGCGATCATCACCTGGCTCATCGTCGCCGGCCTCGTGCTCGAGGGCTGGGTCGCCGTCCTCGCGCTGTGGACCGGCGTGATGCTCGGCAGCTGGCGCGGTCTGCGCCTCCTGCCGCCTGACGGCGGCATGCGCGACTACAAGCAGTGAGGGGCCGGGTCCCCCGACGGGGCCCTTCCGGCCGCAGCCGGAAGGGCCCCGCGAGTCCGCGGAGACGTCAAAGACCCGCACGGGGTCGACGATGCCCTTCTCGTAGAGGTCGCCGAACCCGCCCGTCAGGGCGTCGAGCCCGTGGTCGTCGGGCATCCCGCGCACGCGCTCGATCTCCGCCGCCCCGTCGTAGCCGGCGTCGGAGGCGATCCAGTACAGCGGCTCGGCGAGGACGCGGCGGACACGTCGACGCCGCGGGCGTGGTCGCCCTCGAGGTCGATCGCGTCGAGGGCGCGCGCGCAGCGCAGCAGCGCCGTGCCGCCGCCCGGGACCGTCCCCTCCGCCACCGCCGCCTGCGTCGCCGCCAGCGCGCCCTCCGTGCGCCGGAGGCGCTCCTTGAGGACGACGTCCGGCGGCGCGCCGACCTTGATCACGGCGAGGTCGGAGGACAGCCGCGCCATCCGCTCTGGAGGATCTCGACGTCGCGCTCGTGCACGGCGCCCGCGAGCTCCGCGCGGATCTGCGCCATCCGCGCGTGCACCGCCTCCGCCGTGCCGTCGCCCTCGACGAACGTCGTCGAGTCCGCCGTCACGTCTTGTGCCGGGTTGTTGGCGACCAGCATCCCGCGCGCGCCGCCGTCGACCTTCTCGGCGAGGATGACGAGCGGCCGGGGGATCCTGCATGAGCTGGTCGAGCGCGGGCAGCCGGTCGCGCGGGTGCGAGATCGGCTTGTCGGTCATCGGGATCAGCGGGTCCTCGAAGACCGTCTCCCTCCGCTCGGTGTCGTGCACCTTGTACGGGGAGACCCAGCCGTTCTCCACCACCATCCCCTCGACGAACTCGACGGCGATGCCGGGCGGCTCGGAGTCCTCGAGCGTGACGACGCCCTCCTCGCCCACGCGGTCCAGCGCGCGCCACCGCGTCGCCGATGACCGCGTCCTCCTCGGCGGCGGCGGTCGGCGATGTGGCGCAGCTCCTCCGCCGCCTTCACGGGCCGCGCCATGCCCCGCAGCTCCTCGACGAGGACGGCCGTGGCCTCCTCGATCCCGCGCCGCAGGAGCATGGGGTTCGCGCCCTCGTCGAGCGCGAGCATGCCCTCGTGCACGATCGACCGGGCGAGCGGCGTCGCGGTGGTCGTGCCGTCGCCCGTGACGTCGCCCGTCTTGTTGGCCACCTTGCGGACGAGCTGCGCGCGCCTGTTCGTGTACTGGCCGGTCAGCTCGATCTCGCGCGCGATCGAGACGCCGTCGTTCGCGGTCGTGGGCGCGCCCGCGAGCCGCTCGAGCACGACGCTGCGGCCCGTGGGGCCGAGCGCGACCTTGACCGTGTTGGCGAGCTCGTCGACGCCGGCCTGGAGCAGGCGCCGGGCCTGTCGTCGAAGTAGAGGCGCTTGCCCACGCCGCCTCTCCCCTACGTGCCCGACGGGAGGAGGATGCCGCGCCCCTGCAGCCGGCCTCCGTCCAGGTCGGCCATCGCGTCGTTGATCGCCTCGAGCGGATACGTGCTCGTGTGCAGGGTGACCTGACCCTGCGCCGTGAGCGTCATCAGGTCCTGCAGGTCGACGTAGGTGCCGACGAGGCAGCCGACGAACGAGATCTCGCGCGAGATGACGTCGATCGTCGGGATGTCGATGTTCTGGCCGTAGCCGATCACGAAGTAGGAGCCGCCGTTGCGGAGCATCGCGATGCCGTCCTCGACCGCGCCGCGCTCGCCGACGAAGTCGATGATCGCCTCGGCGCCCGTCCCGTTCGTGATCTGCAGCACCGTGTCGATGTGCGAGCCGTCGACCTGCACGGCGTGGTGCGCCCCGACCTCCTTGGCGAGCGCGAGCGCCGCCTCGTTCGGGTCGGTGACGATGATCTCCGCCGAGGTCAGCGCCTTGAGGCACTGGATCCCGATGTGGCCGAGGCCGCCGGCGCCGATGACCACGGCGCGCGTCCCCGGGCCGAGGATCGGGACGGCCTTCTTGACCGCGTGGATGGCGGTCAGGCCGGCGTCGGCCAGCGCGGCGATGCTCGCCGGCTCGAGCGACGGGTCGAGCTTGACCACCGACCGTGCGCTCGTCTGCAGGTACTCCGCGAACCCGCCGTCGCGCCCGAGCCCCGGGAACTCCCCGTTCTCGCAGTGCATGTCGTCGCCGGCGCGGCAGGCGCGGCAGAGGCCGCAGGTGATGAGCGGGTGGACGATGACGGTGTCGCCCACCTGGACGTTCGTGACCCCCGCCCCGACCTCGTGGATCCAGCCCGCGTTCTCGTGCCCGGGGATGTACGGCAGCGTCGGGTTCTGGATCTCCGCCCACTGGCCCTCCTGGATGTGGAGGTCCGTGCGGCACAGCCCTGCCGCGCCGATGCGGACGATGACGTCCAGCGGCCCGGTGATCTTCGGCTCGTCGACGTCGTCGATCTTGAGCGGCTCGTGATAGGCGTGCAGACGCGCGGCCTTCATACCGCCACCTCCTCCTCGGAAAGGTCGTAACGGGTCCGCAGCAGGCCGCGGCACAAGCCGGCGTTGCCCTCGAGGGACGTCGCCACCAGCCGGGCGTAGCGCAGGAAGCGGGGGAGCTGGGAAGCCGTGAGCGGCGCGCCGTCGCCGACGAGGAAGGCCGGCGAGCCGGGTGCCGTGGGGAGGCCGAGGTCGCGGCGCAGCTCGCGGCAGCGCTCGCCGTCGGCGTCGTGGGGAAGGTCGCCGACGCGCATGGCCTCGAGGTCCTCCGGCGTCCTGCCCGCCGCCAGCAGGGCGTCGCAGAGGCGCGCCTGGCGAGCCGTGAAGGCCTTGCGCCGGAAGAGCGTGCGGAGCTCGTCGAGCTCGCCGTCGGCGTGGTCGGGGAACGCCTCGGTGAAGCGCTGCCCGCGCTGGACGGCGTCCGTGATCTCGTCCGAGGTGAAGTGGTCGTCGAGGAAGACGCGCACGGACTCGACGCCGGGAAGCGCCTCCACCGCGGTGCGCGCGTCCACCGCCATCAGGTAGGCGAAGTTCGGCGCGCACCAGAACGTCGGCAGCCGGAGCCGTACGGCGACGGTGGTCCCGTCCAGCTCGAGTCCCGCCACGAACCCGAGTTCGACCAGGTGCTGGTCGAGCTCGGGGTCCCGGACGCCGGCGAGGGCGCCAAGGACCTCCGGCTCGGTGGTCATGCCACGCTCACCGGCTCCGAGCCGATGGCCACGTCCTCCTCCGACTCCGGAAGGCGCAGCTCGGCCGGCACGTCGAGGCCGTACAGCTTGGCGGCGTTGAGGCCGAGGATCTTGGCCTTCGCCTCGTGGCTGATCGTCCCGAGCTCGTCCTGCATGTCCTCGGGGATCTGGAAGTCGACGAAGCGCTCCACGAGCCACTTCGGCTGCCACAGCGCGTAGTCGGAGGCGAAGGTGATGCGGTCCTCGCCGATCCAGTACAGGAGCTCGCCGATGATCTTGGCGAAGTACTTCGGCCGGGTGTGGATGAAGGGGATCGCGACCGCGAGGCCGCCGTAGACGTTCGGCTCCTGCGTGGCGATCCAGCAGAAGTCCTCGAGCCGCGGCAGCCCGCAGTGCTCGACGATGAACGTCAGGTCCGGGAACTTGGAGGCGGCGTGGTCGACGTCGTGGACGTCGAACGCGTCGCGGTTCAGCGGCCAGATCGTCGGGCCCTTGTGGACGTGGATGTTCTTGATCCCCAGCTCCTCGCACAGCTCCAGGTGCCGGTAGGACCAGTAGTCGTTGAGCTTCCAGCCCTTCGAGGAGCCGTGCCACTCGGCCGTGTAGAGCTTGACGCCCTGGATCCCGTACCGCTCGTGGAGCGCCCGCAGGTCGTCGAGGCCCTTCTCGCCGTCACGCGGCTCGAACGAGCCGTTGACGATGAACTTGCCCGGGTGTTTCTCCGCCATCTCGGCGTCCTGCTCCGTCGTGTTGAAGCCGCCGGGGAAGAAGTCCCGCAGGTACGTCGGCTGCATGATCGCCTTGTCGACGTAGCCGATCTCGAAGAGGTCGTGGATCATGTCCTCTTCGGAGTAGCGGTCGTACTTCTCCTTCGGCCAGACGTACTCCTCCGGGCTCAGGTTCCGGTGGTAGTCGTAGAAGCAGGCGATGAAGCCCTCGCCGTACCGGTTCCGGTTCTCCGGGGCGGCGTTCCAGAAGTGCGTGTGGGCGTCGACGACGTAGTACTTCCGGCCGTCCTTCTCGTACATCCCTCTCCTCTCCTACGCCTGCTGGACGGGCTGGAGGTCGAAGCCGATGTACTCGGCGGCGTCCTCCGGGTCGGCGAACAGGAGCGTCCTGTCGTCGAGGTGAACCATACGCCCGTAGTGCGTGGAGGTGATCTCCTCGAAGTCGAACTCGACCTTGCCCACGCCGTCCACGCGGATCGTCGCGCGAAGCTCCGTGACCGTGACGCCCTCCTTCTCGCGCATGACCCCGGCGACGACGTAGATCGTCTGCTCGCATTCCTCGTTCGGGTCGAGGACCTCGTGCCAGGTCGAGGACTTCAGGGCCGTCCACTCCTGCGGGTAGCCGCCCGGCCCGTCCGCGAAGGCGTAGACCGGCCCTGGCTGAGCCAGCGCGCAGGATCCGGCTGCACGTCGACGGTGACGTCCTCGTACACGGTCGCCCGGGCGTCGACGTCGGCAAGGTCGTCCTCCATGCGGTCGACGACGTCGGTGATGAGGCCGGTCTCGCCCGTCCAGCCGACGTCGTCCGTGGGCTCGGACAGGGCCGGAACGAACGTGAAGTCGCGCAGGTCGCGGACGAGCTGCTCGAGCTCGTCGAGGTGGGACAGGTCGTACGGGCGGCGCGCCCCGTAGCAGTACGCCGCCGGGCGCGCGACGCCGCTCTCGCGCATCGAGCGCAGCGGCGAGAGGATCGGCGCCACGCCGGCTCCGCCGCCGATGAAGAGGATCCGGCGCGGCGAGCTCGCGCGCAGCGTGAAGACCCCGTAGCGGCCGGTGACGCTGAGCTCGTCGCCCGCCGCGATCTGCCCGTGCGCCAGCAGGCCGGAGAACCCCCCGCCCTCGTGGAGCTTGATCATGAACTCCAGCTCGGGCCGGTCCGAAGGGAGGTTGGCCATGGAGAACGAGCGGTGGTTTCGTCGTCCCGCCCGCCGTCCGTGCTGACCCAGGCCCAGACGGCCGCGGCGTCTTCGGCGGTCATCACCGCCTGCCGCAGCCAGCCGGCGAGGTGATCGCGCGCGGCGACGATCCCGGGGGCGTCGGAGTCGGGCAGGAGCGGGCCGCCATAGGCCTCGGCCGCCTCGCGCACCGCGCGAGCGCCGCGCGGGCGCTCGACTCGGCGGGCTTCCGTCTCGACGTCGCACGCCAGCCGGTAGCGCTCCGTGTCGATCCACCTCCGAGCAGCTTGCGCAGGCGGGACACCTCCGGGCGCACGCTGCTCGGGCTGCCGCCGTCGCCGTGCAGCGCCGCGCACAGCGCCTCGGCGCTTGAGCCCCTTGCGGCGCCTCCGCGGGGAGGACGAGGATCTCGGCGAGCCGCCGGCGGAGCCGCATG
>DATMVH010000686.1:0-2304 GCA_035563395.1 Solirubrobacteraceae bacterium | reverse complement strand
CGCTGGATCGCGGTGCGCCCGCGCGTGCGCATGGTCCAGTACAACCAGGGGTCGGAGCCCGGCAGCGACTTCGCGCTCGAGCGCCATCCCGCGGCGGCGGCCGTGATCCGCGCTGCGCTCGCCTCCCCGCGGTTCGCCGCCTACGCGCCCGAGTTCGGCTGACGCCGCCGGATCACGCGCCGGCCAGCGCGGCGCGGATCACGGCCGCCGCCGCGGGATGGCGCTCGAGCGCGAACTCGCTGCCGGGCTCCGAGCCCTGGTTGTACTGGACCATGCGCACGCGCGGGCGCACCGCGATCCAGCGGAACAACGCCCGCGCGAAGCGCGCGTCGTCGGCGCCCCACATCGCCCACTCGGCGAGCGCGAACGGCTTGCGCCGGCCGACCGCGAAGGCGGAGTAGAACCGCCCGAGGCCGGCGAAGTTCGGGAAGCGGGAGTAGAAGCTCGTCCCGACCCAGTCGACCCACCGGCTGCCCGGCCAGTAGACCTCGGGCCGCAGGCCGGCGATGTTCGGCGATCCGGCGGTCATCGGGGTCCACACGAACGCCACGCGCGGTCGCGGGAACACGGCGCCGTCGGCCTGCAGCGGGGGCAGCCCGAGGCGGGTCAGCCGCGCGTCGATGGCCGTCCCGGCGCCGCCGCGCAGGATCACGTGGATCCGCCGCCACGCGAGCTTGAACGCCGTGGGCGAGTGGTCGGCGCCACGCCACCGGCCGCCGCAGTCGTAGGCGGCGTAGGCGTTGTGGCAGTTGTTCATCTCGCCCATGAGCCGCAGGTACACGGGCGCGCCCGTGGCGGCCAGCGCGTCCGCGAGGCGCACCAGGAACTCGTCGCCGAAGCCGCGGGCGATCTCTCCCGGCGTGAACCAGCCTGGGAGGTCCTGGCCCGACGCGGTCGAGACGTGGAGCATGAGCCGGCTGCTCGCCGCGGCCGAGCGGTCGATCGCGCCCTGGAACGGGCTGTTCACCGCGATCCAGTGCTGCCAGACCGCCGGGTGCTTCCCCGTCAGCGCCTCGAACGCGTCGATCGTCTCCCCGCCGGTCACGCCGGTCCACGTGGTGCCCGCGGGCGGCACGTACGCCGCCGCGCCGGCCGAAGCGGGCGCGCACCAGAAGACCAGCAGGGCCACGAGCGCGGGCAGGAGGCGGCGGACCGGCATGGGGCTGCCCGAGACGCTAATGGACAGCGGGGGCGCGCGCTGGTGAGATCGGGCGATGCGAGCCCCGAGCGTCCCGACCGCGACCGACCAGCTGATCCGCTACGGCGGCGAGTTCGCCGACGTGATCGTCGAGCGCGCGGACGGCAGCTGGCTCACCACGGAGGACGGCCGGCGGATCCTCGACTTCACGTCCGGGCAGATGTGCGCGACGCTCGGACACGGCCATCCCGCCGTCGTCGAGGCCCTGCGCGAGTCGTCCGGCCGCGTCGTGCACCTGTTCAGCGGCTTCCTGTCGCGCGACGTGCTGGAGCTCGCGCGGGAGCTGATGGCCGTGCTGCCGGAGCCGCTCGCGCGGGCGATGTTCCTTTCCACGGGCGGCGAGGCGAACGAGGCGGCGCTGCGCCTCGCCAAGCTGTGCACGGGGGGCCACGAGGTGCTGGGCTTCGCGGGATCGTGGCACGGCCTCACCGCGGGCGCGGGATCGAGCACCTACAGCGCCGGCCGGCGGGGCTACGGCCCCGGGATGCCGGGCGCGATGGTCCTGCCCGCGCCGACGCCGTACCGCTGCCCGATCCGCCACTGCCGCGACCGCTGCGACCTCGCCTGCCTGGACGCCGGGATGGCGCTCGCCGACGCGCAGTCGGCCGGCGCGCCGGCGGCCGTGATCGCCGAGCCCGTGCTCAGCGTGGCCGGCATCGTCCCGCTCCCCGACGGCTACCTCGCCGCGCTCAAGCGCCGCTGCGAGGAGCGCGGCATGCTGCTCATCCTCGACGAGGCGCAGACGGGGCTCGGGCGCGTCGGCGCGCTGTTCGCCTTCGAGCGGGACGGCGTCGTCCCCGACGTGCTCACCCTGTCCAAGACGCTCGGCGGCGGCCTGCCCCTGTCGGCCACCGTGACCACGGCGGCGATCGAGGAGGAGGCGGCGGAGAAGGGCTTCCTCCACTTCACCTCGCACGTCTCCGATCCGCTGCCCGCGGCGGTCGGCCGCGCGGTGCTGCGCACGGTGCTCGCCGAGGGGCTCGCCGCGCGCGCTGCTGAGCTGGGCGCGCGGCTGCGCGCCGGCCTGGAGGAGCTCGCCCGGCGTCACGAGCCGGTCGGCGACGTGCGCGGGCGCGGGCTGATGCAGGGCGTCGAACTCGTGACCG
>DATMVH010000685.1:0-23052 GCA_035563395.1 Solirubrobacteraceae bacterium | reverse complement strand
GGCCAGCAGGTGCAGCGGG
Organism: Solirubrobacteraceae bacterium; assembly: GCA_035563395.1. Taxonomy (GTDB): domain Bacteria; phylum Actinomycetota; class Thermoleophilia; order Solirubrobacterales; family Solirubrobacteraceae; genus DASQMT01. Next base: position 23,033 of record DATMVH010000685.1, on the reverse strand, counting down.
CCCATCCCGCGGCGCGATCGGCAGGAGAGCCGCCCACAGCAGGACCACCATGCAGGCGTGACGACGCTCCCGCAGCGAGCCGGGAAGGGTCCGCCCGCGTGGCCCGGAGCCGACGAGGGACGACGGCACGCCCGGTCATCGGCCGCGACCGCCCGCTTTGCAGCGCGTTGGCGCCCAGCCGCGACCGCGGCCGGTCAGGCGGCCGCGGGCAGCACGTCGAGATCGTCGAAGCGGCGCAGGATGCTCGTGCCGCGGCGCTCGATGTCGGCCCCGTAGACGTGGATGGAGATGGTCTTGCCGCCGCCGGCCGCCGCGACGGAGTGGATGTTCTCCGCCGGCGGGACGAGCGCCTCGACATGGCCGGCCGCCGCCTCGACCACGCCGACCGGTTCGAGCCAGCGCCGGCCGTCGCGCTCGGCGAGCCGGTAGTGCACCTCGTGCTCGGCGCCGCGGTAGACGCCGACCACGCACCAGGAGACGTGGTCGTGGATCGGCGTGCGCTGGCCGGGCAGCCAGACGAGCGACAGCACGGACAGGCGGCGATCCGCCGAGACATGGAGGAGGTGCTGTCGGTAGGCGTCCCGGCCCGGGCGCTGATGCTCCGGCGCGAGCCACCCGTCCACCGCGAGCAGCCGCTTCAGGCGCCGGGCGATGGCGTGCGGATCGTCGATCAGCCGATCGGCGTCGCGGACGAAGGACGCGAAAGCGGGCGAGGTCATGGTGGTGTGACGTCTCGATTCGCCGCCGGATTCCCGGCGCCTGCGCCGGCGCCTCAGGTCAGGCGCTTCTCGAACCAGTGATCGGCGAACGGCTCGTCGTTGAAGCGAGGGATCTCGCGGTAGCCGGCCGACCGGTACATGGCGATGGCCTCGACGAGGGCGCCGTTGGTGTCCAGCCGTACGACGCTCGCGCCGCTCCGCGACGCGAGCGCCTCGAGCTCGCCGAGCAGCCGGCGGCCGAGGCCGCGCCCGCGCGCCGCGTCCGCGACCCAAAGGCGCTTGATCTCCGCCGGAGCGCCGGGGCGGTGCTTGACTCCGCCGCAGCCCACCGGTGCGCCGTCCAGCCGGGCGACGAGGAACGTGCCGAGCGGCGGCGTGAGCTCGTGCGCATCCGCGGCGGCGCCGCTCGCCGCCGGGTCGAACCCCGTGTCGGAGCGGCGATCGAGCTCCGCGAAGTACGCCTGCACGCAGCGCGCCGCGTCGGGATCGCGCGAGTCCGCCGGCCGGATGTCGACCATGGCGGCGGTCAGCAGGCGCTCGACCGTGGCCATCGCCGCGACGAGCCGCTCGCGCTCCGGCGGGTCCAGCGGCGCGAGCATCGACGCGGCGAGCTCGTCGCTCCGCGCGTCGAGCAGCGCGCGCTCCGTCCGCCCGGCCGCGGTCAGCCGGGCCACCCGCACGCGGCGGTCCGCGGCGCCGGGCTCCACGGCGACGAGCCCCTCCGCCTCCAGCGCGCGCAGCAGCCGGCTCACGTGGCCGGAGTCGAGCCCGAGCCGCGACCGCAACGCCCGCACCTCGCACTCCGCCCCGATCTCCCACAGCAGCCGGGACGCCCCCAGCGGCCGGCCCCGGCCGAGGTACGCGTCGCTCAGCGCGCCGACCCGCCGGGTGACGGCCCGGTTGAACCGGCGCACGCGCGCCACCTGCTCGGTGTTCATCCTCTGATCTTAGTCAGAGATTTCGCTCGAGGTTGCGCTTGAGGCGGCGATGGAACCGGGCGAACACGAGGACGGTCGCAAGCGCGACGACCGGCTCGAGCGCGCGCAGCGCGGGCGGCAGCCGGACGGCCGGCGTCAGGGTGAGGCGGGTGCCGCCGTTGGCGGGCTCGAAGTCCCAGCGGCCGCCGACCGGTGGGCCCTCCACCACGCGGATGTCGAACCGGCGCCCCGGCTCGAACACCACGACCTCGGTGATCTCGACCCGGCGCCGGCCGAGCGCCTCGTGGACCTCGCGGAAGCGGGTGCCCGGCCCGACCGGCCCCGGCGTGAGCTGCTGCACCTCCGTCGCGTCCTGCCACGTCCCGAGCCTCGCCGGGTCGGTGAGGTAGGCGAAGACGTCCCCGGGCGACCGGGCGATGTCGACGCTGTGGCCGACGCGGATCACCGACGCGACGCTAGCCGGACGCACGCCGGGCCGCAACTCGGTCGCAACCGCCCGCGCCCGCTCCATAGACTCCCGGCGTGGGCGAAGCGGGCGTCATCCGGCCCGGCGCCGGGGAGGTGATCGGGGACTCGCCCGCGCGGCGCGTGGAGGTCCTCGCCGACCATGACGCGTTGCACGCGACGTGGTCGCGCTACGGGCCGCGCCGCGACGGGGCGGATCTGCACGTCCATCGCCGCCACACCGACCTGTTCTACGTCCTGGCGGGCGAGCTCGGCGTGCGGCTGGGACCGGCCGGCGACCTCGTCGCGGTCCGGGCGGGCACGCTCGTGTGCGTCCCGCCGCTCGTGGTGCACGGGTTCCGCAATCCCGGCGACGCGGAGCTCCGGTACCTCAACCTCCACGCCCCGGGCGTCGGCTTCGCCGACTACCTCCGGGCGATGCGCGACGGCCGCACGGTCGACTTCGACCAGGAGCCCCCGCCCGCGGACGGCGGTCGCCCGCCGGCCGAGGCGGCGATCGGCGGAACCGCGTTCGCGACGGAGCGCGACGGCGTCCGGGTCGCGCTGCTCGCCGACGTCGAGGCGGTGGCGATCGCGGAGCTGTCGGCCGAGGCGGGCCTGCCGGCGGCGCCGGCGCACGTCCATGCGCGCCACGGCGAGTCGTGCTACGTCCTCGCCGGCGAGCCGGTGTTCACGCTCGGGGGGCGCGAGGTCCGGGCGGAGCCGGGCTCGTGGGTCCACGTGCCGCCCGGCGTTCCGCACGCCGTCGCGTCGCCGGCGGCCGCGCGCCTCCTGAGCGTCCACGCGCCGGCGTGCGGCTTCGGCGCCTTCCTGCGGGCGCTCGACGGCGGCGACGAGGACGGCGCGGCCGCGCGCTCGGGGTTCGATCAGGCGCCGGTCACGCCGGGAGCCGCATGAGGAGCGAGACCTCCGTGCCCGCCGGCGTGCCCGCGACCTCGAGGATGTCGCAGCACTGGTGGGCCATCCACAAGCCCCGCCCGGCCGCGCGGCTCGTCTCCGGCGGCAGGTAGCCGGCGAGCGGGTCGCCCGGGGCCGCCGTCGCGGATCCGGCACACGAGCGTGCCCTCGTCGAGGAAGGCGTGCATGCCCTCCGGCCCCGAGCCGTGGACGAGCGCGTTCGTGGCCACCTCGCTCACCGCGACGGCGAGGTCGTCGGCGTGCGCGGAGCGGAGGCCGGCCGAGTCCGCGTGCGCGCGGGCGAGCGCTCGGGCCACCGCGACGTCCTCGGGGGCGGCGAGCCGGCACCGTGCCGCGCCGGGCTGGGCAGGGTGCACGCGGACGCGCTCGCGCACGAACGCCCGCGGGTCCATGAACCGCGGGTCGCGGCCGGCGTGGCCGTTCTCGTCGAGCTCGGGATGCGTGTGCCGTGCGTCCTCGAGGACCTCGTCGGGCAGGCGGGCGGCGTCGTACGGGCAGAGGACCGACGCGGCGTACCGGCTGTAGCCGACGTTGGCGGCGGCCTCTCGTCGCGCGGGTAGGCGCGCACGTCGTCCGCCGTCCGGCGCGAGCGGCTGCTCGGCCACGACGCGCACGCGTCCGCGGCCGGGCTCGCCGTGCCGCGCGACGTAGCCGAGGACCGTGCCGAGCATCGGGCCGTGGCGGTCGTACAGCGCCGTCGGCTCCATCACGTCGACGGCGTCCGCGGCGGCGCCGAGGTCCTCGCGTACCCATGCGAGCTTCTCGGGCGCGACGGCCGCGAGCACGCGATCGCCGGCGCGCAGCCCGTCGCGTAGGAAGGCACCGACCTCGCGCGCGAACCGGTCCGGGTCGTCGTAGATGAGCGCGCGATGGAGCGCCGGCGCCACGGTCACGGGTCTTCCACTTCTACCCGCGGGTCGTCCCAGTCGAGCAGGTCGAGCACCCGCCGCAGGCCGGGGGAGAGCCGCTGCAGCACGAGCCGCGAGTCCGGCGGCAGCACGGCCGCCACGTCGAAGACCGTCCGCCAGCCCGCGACGTCGACGAACCGAAGCGCGCCGAGGTCCACGTACACGCGCGGAGTCACCGCGGCGCGCGCTCGGAGCGCACGCCCGAACGCCGCCGCGGTCGACACGTCGATCTCGCCGGCCACGGCCAGGCCCGCGGGCATCTCCATGGCGCTGAAGGTCGTGGCCGGCGTCGACCCGTCGTCCGTCGCCACCGCGGGGTGTGCCGCGGCGATCCGGGCCCGCGCCTCGGGCTCGAGGAGCCGCTGGTCGTACTGGCACACGACGACGATGCCCGCGTCGGCGAGCGCGGGGGTGACCGCGCGCTCCCAGCGCTCGACCGCGTCGAGCGAGCCGAGCGCCGGCGAAGTCGCCCATCTCGACGGCGACGCGCAGCCCGGGATATCCGCTCGCGCCCGGTCCGCCTCGCGCAGGTAGCGTGCCGGCACCGCCGGAACGTCGGTCTCCTCGGGCGGGCCGCAGATCGACGGGGAGTCCAGCACCTCGAGCTGCCCGCTCCGCAGCGCCGCCTCGAGGTCGGCGCCCTCGAACCACGCGTCCACGTCCGCGGCCGGCCGCTCCTTGACGACGTAGAGGACGCGGTCGCCGGCCGTGCGTCCGCTCGCGCGGCCGCGTGACCCGGCATCTTGCTCCATCCGGCGGCCCCGTGCGAGCCGGCGTCGTCCCGGCCGTGGGGTCGCGGGCCGCGACCGCGGCCGCGCGCCCCGGTCAGGCCGCCTGTTGCTGCGTGTCGAAGGCCACGTCCTCGGCGCCGCGCCGCTTGGCCTCGATCTGCGCCGGCTTCGGCTGCTTGACGTTCCACACGAGGCCCAGGCGCTCGAAGAAGCGGATCACGGCGTAGGAGGGATCGATCTGCGTCCTGCGCAGCCCGTGGCGCGCGGACGTCGGGAACGCGTGGTGGCTGTGGTGCCAGCCCTCGCCGAGGGACACGACGGCCACGAGCCAGTTGTCGCGGCTCTCGTCCTCCGTCGCGAACGCCCGCCGGCCGTACATGTGGCAGATCGAGTTGACGCTCCAGGTCGCGTGGTGCAGGAGGAACACGCGCACGAAACCCGCCCACAGGAGGGCGGTGAGGCCTGCGGTGAGCGAGCCGCCGGACAGCGCGAGCCCGGCGAGGAAGGGGATCGCGAGTCCCAGCACGACCCAGAGGGGGAACAGCTTGTCGATCCTGCGGATGACCGGGTCCTTGCGCAGGTCGGGCGCGTAACGCCGGGCGGACGAGTGCTGGTTCTCGAAGAGCCAGCCCATGTGCGAGTGCCACAGACCCTTCAGGACGCCGCGCCAGCCCTCGCCCTCGTGCAGGTGGGGGCTGTGCGGGTCGCCTTCCTCGTCCGTGAACGTGTGGTGCTTGCGGTGGTCGGCGACCCAGTGGATGACCGCTCCCTGCACGGACATGGACCCGAGGATGGCCAGGGTGGCCCGCAGCCACGGCTTCGCCTCGAACGACCGATGCGTGAGCATCCGGTGGAAGCCGATCGTCACGCCGAAGCCGATCAGGACGTACATCACGGCGAGGATCGCCAGATCGCGCCACGTGACGGCGCCGCCCCAGAGGAAGTAGAGGGCGAGGAGGAAGGCGAGGAACGGCGCGACGACCGCCACGACGGTGATGCGCCGCTCGAGCGCCGAAGCGCTCGGATGGTGCTGCTGCTCGATTTGCGTGTTGGTCACACCTATCAGGATGCTCGCAAGGCACCGAATCCCATCCACGCTTGCCTAACGATTTCGCAATCCGTTTTGGCAGCAGCCTACAAACGGGCCTGCAAGGTGCCGCGCCGCGCCGCGCGGCACCCCGACCAGCCCATGGACTACGCGTTGCTGAGCTCGCGCTCGGCCGTCGCGAGGACGCCGGCGCGGTTCTTGTGCGCGCGCTCGTACGTGCGCGCCGCCCGCGCGCGCTCCTCGTCGGCCTCGGAGAGCGCGGCGCGGATCTCCGCCACCGTCAGCTCGTCATAGCCGGGCCACGGCTCGTCGCCCTGCAGCGACTCCACCCGGTCGAGCACCGTCGAGCGGCCCTGGTTCTTGCGCTCGTACGCCGCGACCTTGGCCAGGTCGATCTGGGAGAGGTCGGTGAGCTTGCCGGTGATCTCGTCCGCCGTCAGCGAGTCGTAGCGGGCGATGGGGAGGTCCGACTCGCTCGCGACGGCGCCCTTGACCGCGCCCTCGGCGCGCGCAGCGCCCGGCACCTTGCGCGTCTGGCGCGCCGTCCGCCGCGCCTTCGCGGTGCTCTCGCGCGCGACCTCCTTGGTCGCCTCGCCGGCCGCCCGCGCCGCGTCGGCGGCACCCGTCGTCGTGACGTCGTAGGAGCCCTTGCCGTCGACGTCGGCGGCGACCACCGCGTCGGTCAGCTTGGGGATCTCGCGCAGGACACGGTCGAGCATCTTCTCCTCGTCGGCGCGGATCGAGGCCGCAAGGCGCGCCGTCGTGTCGTCGCCGACGGACTGCGCGAGCCGCTCGAGCGCGGTGTAGGTGGCGATCTCGAGCGCCTCGGTCGCGGCGGCGTCCTTGGCGTTCTTGAGCACCTTCTCCTCGCCGCCCGTGCCGCGCAGGAGGTCGAGCGGCGTCTTGCCGAGCGCCAGGGCCTGGGCGATCACCGCCTCGGCGACGCCGATGCCGGCGAGCAGCGGGTTGAAGCCGCCGTCGAGCTCCGCGATCCGCCGCTGCACGCGCTCGGCGTGGTCGCGGGTCTCGCGCAGGTGGGTCTCGAGCGCGCTGCGATACGCGCCGCGCGGCGTCATGGCGATCTGCGACTGGAGCACGCGCACGAGGCCGACCTCGCTCGCGTGCGCTTCATTGAGGTACTGCAGGACCTTCTGGTTCGCCTTGCTCATGGCGTCGGACCTCCGGTGTGGAGTAGGGAGCACGGACGCCGTTCCTGCGCCGGTGAGGCGCGCTGCCGCCAGGGAAGCGGCCGGTCGTCCGATCATTGGGCTACCCACGACCACGGGAGACCGAACGCAGGTTCGTGTGCGCCGCGTCACACACATCCCGTCGCCGGGAGGGCGGCGCGCGCGTCAGCGGTCCTGGAGCGCGTCGAGCGCGACGGCGAAGGCGAGGATGAGCCGGCGGTCGGCGTCGCGCAGCCCCTCGCCGAGCTCGAGCACGTAGCGGTCGCGCAGCTTGCCGAGCACGCGGCGGTAGCTGCCGACCTGCTCCCCGTCGCGCATGAGCACGAAGTTGAAGGGCACGTAGGCGAGGAGGGACAGGAAGTCGGGGCCGAGCTCCGCGACGCGCCGCACGAGCGCGATCGGCCAGCTCGCCTCGTGCGCCTCGAACAGCTCCGTGCCGTCCGCGTCCCGGACGTGCCAATGGCTCCGCAGGAGCGAGCGCGCGAAGGCCTTCTCCAGCCGCCCGATCGGCTCGTCGCGGGCGTCGAGCACGTCGTGGCGGCCGCGGAACTCGAACACCGTGCGCGCCTTGATCATGAAGACGTGCGCGTCGTCGTCGGGCGACAAGCGGAAGCGGATGTCCTCCTTGATCTTCAGCTTCTTCTGCCGCACGAACAGCAGCGGCTCGCCCTCCTCGCTCGAGCCGGGCGCGGGCACGCTGATCCGGTACTCGTTGGCGATCGGCCGGAAGACCTGCTGGACGAGGAAGCGGTCGGAGGTGGCGAGGACTCGCTCGGCGTCGGCGCTCGTGATGCTCACGCCGTCAATCTTCGCACGCCCGCGCCGTGGCGGCGGGGGAGAGCCGGACGCCCTCCCCCGCGAGCCGTCAGCGGCGGGCGTACGGATCGACGAACACGTCGTCGATCTCCCAGCTGCCGGACAGCGCCGTGAAGCGCACGGACAGCGGCGCCTCGCCGCCGGCCACGGCCGCAGCGAGCACGGATGCCGTCAGCATGGGCAGCGTCGGCCGCCACGCCGAGCCGGGAACCACCACGCCCACCGGCACCGAGACCAGCCGGAACAGTCCGTCGCGGTAGAGCAGGTCGACCTTCAGCAGCGGCAGCAGGCCGCCGGTCGAGCGCGCGAAGAACCGCAGCGTCGGCGCACCCGCGTTGACGCACGTCGCCGCCGTCACCGCGGAGGCGCCCGCCGGCAGCGCCAGCGCCCGGGTGCTCGGCTCGCCCGTCACCGCCCACGGCTCGCCGCCGGCCACCGTGCGCGCGCCACCCGACAGCGTCCAGCCGGCGAGGCTGCCCTCGAAGTCGCCGCCGGGCGCGAGCTTGTAGTTCGCCGCGTCGAGCCACGGCGTGAACGGCTTGGAGAGCTCCGCGCCGTCGCACGGGCTCAGCTCCACGAGGGCCGCGTGGGCGTCGGCGGCCGGAGCGGCGAACAGCGCGGCAACCACGGCCACCACCGCTCGCAGGCTTCGTTTCTTCATCTGATCCTCCGTGATCGTCCCGCCGTCCTCATGACGGCGCAGGGGATGCATCGGCTCGATCGGCCAGAAACCGGACCGCTTGTCGACGGATGTCCGATCCTCATGTTCCGGCGCAACCTGCCGACGATCGCGGAGGATGGCGTCGCCGCTCGAATCTCACCCCGACGTCCAAGCGCTCCTGCGCGACGCGCGGCCGCGCGCGCGCCGGCCGCTTGGTCGCCGCGAGCGCATGGCCGAAGGCGCCACGGCGCTCGCGCTGGTCGCCGCGGTTGCCGGGCTGGCGGCCGCCGCCCCGGACTCGGCGAGTGGCCTCGGCCTCGGCGCCGCGGTCCTCGTGGCCGTCTACGCCGTCGCCCAGCGCGTCGTCTTCAGCATCGGCGCCGGCATGACCTCGCCGACGCAGCTCGTGCTCGTGCCGCTGTTCCTGCTCACGCCGCCGGCGCTCGTGCCGCTGCTCGTGGCGCTCGGGCTCGTCCTGTCGCAGCTGCCGGAATGCCTCGCGCGCCGCGTGCACCCGGACCGCCTCCTGCTGCAGATCGGCAACGCGTGGTTCGCCGTCGGCCCGGCGCTCGTGCTGACCGTCGCCGACCCGGGGCCGCCGTCGTTCCACCTCGTCCCGGTCTACGCGGCCGCGCTCCTCGCGCAGTTCGTCGTCGACGCCGGCGCCTCCGTGCTCCGCGAGCGGCTTTCCTCCGGCGTAGCGCCCGCGCTCCAGCTCAAGCTCCTCGGCCTCGTCTTCGGCATCGACCTCGCGCTCGCGCCGGCCGGCCTGCTCGTCGCGGGAGCGGGACCGCAGACCCCGTATTCGATCCTGCTCACGATCCCGCTCGTGGCGGTGCTCGGGTTCATGGCCCGCGAGCGGGAGTTCCGGATCGAGCAGGCGATCGCGCTCAGCGACGCCTACCGGGGCACGGCGCTGCTCATGGGCGAGATGCTCGAGGCCGACGACCCGTACACGGGCGGCGAGCACAGCCAGGGCGTCGTCGCCCTCGCGCTCGCCGTCGGCGCCGAGCTGCGAATGGACGCGCAGGAGCAGCGGACGCTCGAGTTCGGCGCACTCCTGCACGACATCGGCAAGCTGCGGACGCCAAACGAGATCATCAACAAGCCGGGCGCGCTCACGGACGACGAGTGGGCGATCATCCGGCGCCATCCCGCCGACGGGCAGGCGATGCTCGACCGCATCGGCGGCGTCCTCGCGGAGGTCGGCGTCGTGGTCCGCGCGCACCACGAGCGCTGGGACGGCGGCGGCTACCCGGACGGCCTCGCCGGCGAGGCGATCCCGCTCGCGGCGCGGATCATCTGCGCCTGCGACTCCTTCAGCGCGATGACGACCACGCGCTCCTACCGCGCCGGGATGCCGGTGGAGGACGCGCTCGCCGAGCTGCGGCGGTGCGCCGGCACGCAGTTCGACCCGGCCGTGGTCGACGCGATCGTGGCGGTCGTCGGCCGCGACATGCCGAAGCGCATGGCCGAGCTCGTCGCCGCTTGAGCTCCGGAACACGCCTCCGGCGGCGCGGGTCCCGCCGGGTGCACGTCCACCCCACCCTGGCCGCGCGAGGCGATCGTCACCGTCGAGTACGCCATCGACTTCAGCAGCTACGACCAGAACTCCGACAGCCCTACGCCGAGGTCTGCCGGCTGATCGGCGACGACGCGAGCCGCACGCCGCCCGCGGACGGCGCCGGCGACCGGATGCCGGACGGCCGGCGGTTCCACGTGGCGTCGAACGGCCGGCCGTCGATCCGCCGCATCCGCCCGAAGCCGGCTCGCCATCACGCACCCGAGCGAGGAGGCGACTCGGGCCGACGAGCTGCGCGCGGTCGTCACGCTCACGCTCGCGCCGCCGGAGCGCCTCAGCTGATCGCGCCCGCGCCGACGAGCGCGAGCACGGCCACGCCGAGGACGATGCGGTACGCGACGAACAGCGCGACGGTGTGCGTCGCGAGGTAGCGAAGAAGCCACGCGATGGCCGCGTAGCCGACCACGAAGGACACGAGCGTGGCGATCAGCACGTAGCGCAGCGGCTCGCCGCCGCCCTCCTCGCCGGCGAGGATCGCGGCGAGCTGGAACACACCGCTCGCCACCACCGCGGGAACGGCGAGGAGGAACGCGAAGCGCGCCGCCGCCGGGCGCTGGAGGCCGAGCAGCAGCCCGGCGCTGATCGTCGCCCCCGACCGCGAGACGCCCGGGATGAGCGCCAGCGACTGCGCGAGCCCGATCGCCACGCCGTCGCGCACGCGCAGCTGCGGCAGCGCGCGCGCGTGCGTGCCGGCGCGGTCGGCGTAGAGCATCACGAGCGCGAAGGCGATCAGCATCGTGCCGATGAGCCACAGGTTGCGCGCGCCGGTCTCGATCTGCTGCTCGAAGGCGACGCCGAGGATGCCGATCGGGATCGTGGCGACGATCAAGTACCAGCCCATGCGCACGTCGTGCGTTCCCCGCAGCTCCGGCCGCACGAGCGCCCGGGTCCACGCCGAGGCGATGTTCCAGAGGTCCTGGCGGAAGTAGATGAGGACCGCCGCCTCCGTTCCGAGCTGGGTGACGGCGGTGAAGGCCGCGCCCGGGTCCTCCCAGCCGGCCATCGCGGCGACGACGCGCTGATGGCCGCTCGAGGAGATCGGCAGGAACTCGGTGAGGCCCTGCACGAGCCCGAGGACGATGGCTTGGAGGAGGTCCACGGCCGCGAGAGGGTAGCCCGGGAGTAGCCCGCGGCCGGGGGGCCGGTACGCTCGCCGCCGTGGACGTCCTGACCCGGGTCGAGCCGGAGCGGATCGACCGGCTGCTCCGGGGGGACGAGTTCTTCTGGCTCGATCTCGTCGACCCGTCCGACGACGTCCTCGACGCGCTCGCCGCGCAGCTCGGCCTTCATCCGCTCGCCGTGGAGGACTCGAAGGAGTTCGGCCAGCGCCCGAAGGTCGACCGCTACCGCGACGCCGTCCTCCTCGTGTACTACACCGCGCTCGTCGCGGACGGCGACCGCCTGCCTGAGCTGCTCGAGGTGCACTGCCACGTGTCGGGCGGCTGGCTTCTCACCGTGCGGCGCAAGGCCTGCGCGGAGCTCGACCGCTTGCACGAGACGCTCGTCCCGCACGAGGTCGCGGCGGAGGACTTCATCGTCTACAGCGTGCTCGACTCGATGACGGACGCGCTGTACCCGGCGATCGACCGGCTCGAGGCGACCATCGACGGGCTCGAGGCGCGGGTGCTCGCGCGCCCGGACCGCCCGCAGCTCGCGGAGATCTACCGGATCAAGCAGGACGTCCACGGCTTCCTGCGCCCGCTCGTCGCCCAGCGTGACCAGGTCGGAACCGCCGGCGAGGCCATCCACGAGCTGCCGGGCCTGACGCACGGGTCGCGCGAGTACATGCGCGACGTCGCGGACCACCTCGCGCAGGTCGTCGGGGAGCTCAACCGCCAGGCCGAGGATCTCAACGCGCTCACGAGCACGTACTTCAACGCGAACACGAACCGCCTCAACATCACGATCACGCGGCTGACCGTCGTCGCGACGTTCTTCCTCATCTGGACGCTCGTCACGAGCTTCTTCGGCCAGAACTTCGGCTGGCTCGTCCGCCACATCGACACGCCCGAGGCCTTCGTCGGCTACGGCATCGGCGGCCTGCTCCTGCCCACGGCGGCTGCCGGCGTGTACTTCTGGCGACGGCGGCGCGAGTGGCGGTGATCAATACTGCGCGGATGAGCACGGCCTTCCGCGAGCGCCTCGCGCCGGACACGTTCCGCCTCCCCGTCGAGCGGATCCGCACGGGGTACTACGCCGACGCGTACTTCAACTACACGAAGGAGCTCCTCGAGTCGGAGGACCGTCACCCCCACGTGATCATGCAGGTCTTCCAGCGCAAGGACTCGATCCTCGGCGGGGTCGACGAGGCGATCGCCGTGCTGAAGGCGGGCGCCGGACGGCGGCGCGAGGACGGCGGCTGGGAGGACGGCTGGGACGCGCTGGAGGTGCACGCCCTCTACGAGGGCGACGAGATCTCGCCGTGGGAGACGGTGATGACGATCGAGGGCGACTACGCCCTGTTCGCCCATCTCGAGACGGTCTACCTCGGCTGCCTCGCCCGCCGCACGCTGATCATGCGCAACGTCCGCCAGGTGGTGGAGGCCGCGCGCGGCAAGCCGATCCTCTTCTTCCCGGCGCGCCACGACCACTGGCTCGTCCAGACGGGCGACGGCTGGGCGGCGCACGTCGCCGGCGCGATCGGGGTCTCCACGGACGCGCAGGCGTCGTGGTGGGGCGGCCGCGGCGTCGGAACCGTCCCGCACGCGCTGATCGCCGCCTACCACGGCGACACGGTGGCGGCGGCGCGCGCGTTCGCCGACCGATACGCCGACGAGATGAACGTCACGGTGCTCGTGGACTTCGTCAACGACTCCGTCCAGACGGCGCTCGCCGTGGCCGAGGAGCTCGGCCCGCGGCTGTGGGGCGTCCGCCTCGACACCTCGGACCGCCTCGCGGACGCGTCGCTCCAGCGCCTCCACGGCGAGCACGCGCCGAAGGGCGTCGCCCCGGAGCTCGTCCTGCTCACGCGCGCGGCGCTCGACAAGGCCGGCTTCACCAACGTCAAGATCGTCGTCTCCGGCGGCTTCACGGTCGAGCGGATCTGCGCGTTCGAGGACGCGGGGATCCCGGTGGACTCCTACGGCGTCGGGTCGTCGCTCATCCGCGGCTCGAACGACTACACGGCCGACGTCGTGATGGTCGACGGCGAGCCGCACGCGAAGGTGGGGCGCGAGTACAAGCCGAACCCGCGGCTCGAGCGCGTCACGTGAGCGGGACGAAGCGCACGCGCTCGAGCCGCGTGCGCTGCACGTCGCCGTCCGTGCGGCGGATCAGCACGAGGTGCTGGTCGCCGTGCTCCACCGGGGCGATGAGCCGGCCGTGCGGCCCGAGCTGCTCCACGAGCGCCGCGGGAACGTCGTCCTCCGCCGCCGCCGCGACGTTCACGGCGTCGTAGGGCGCGGCGTCGGGCCAGCCGGCGCCGCCGTCGCCGATGATCAGCGTCACGTTGCCGATCCCCGCTGCGGCGAGCGCGGCCGCCGCGCGCGCCGACAGCTCCGCGTGGATCTCGATCGACCACACGTGGGCCGCGAGCTGCGCCAGCAGCGCGGCGTGGTAGCCGGAGCCGGTGCCGACGTCGAGCACGCGCTCGTCCCCCTTGAGCTCCAGGAGCTCGAGCATGCGCGCGACCACGAGCGGCTGGGAGATGGTCTGGTCGGCGCCGATCGGCAGCGGGATGTTCTCCCACGCCTCGTCGCGCAGCGAGGGCGGGACGAACACGTCGCGCGGGACGCTGCGGACGGCGGCGAGCACGCGCTCGTCCCGGATGTGGCGCGCGAGCGTCTTCAGCAGCCGCTCGGCCGTGGCGGTCATGTCACGCGATGCTCGCCCCGGCGGCGCGCATCTGCTCGAGCGCGCGCTCGGAGTCGCCGGGCTGCACGTCGACCCCGCGCACCGCGGTCGAGTCGACCGTGACGCCGAAGCCCTCGCGCAGCGCGTCCAGGGCGGTGTTCTTGACGCAGTAGTCCGTGGCGAGGCCGACGACGGTCAGGTGGTCGACCCGGCGCTCGCGCAGCAGCTCGGCGAGCTCCGTGGCCTGGAAGGCGGAGTAGCCCTCGGTGCCGGGGTCCTGGCCCTTGTCGACGACGACGTCGACCTGCGCGCGGTCGAGCGCGGGGTGCAGCTCCGCGCCCTCCGTGTCCTGCACGCAGTGCTCCGGCCACGGCCCGCCCTGGGCGGCGAAGGAGCCGTGCCCGGGCGGGTGCCAGTCGCGCGTGGCGACGACGAGGTCGAACTCCCCCGAGCGCGCGAGCTCGTTCAGGCGGCCGGCGATCGCGTCGCCGCCGGGGACGGCGAGCGCGCCCGCCGGCGGCGTGAAGTCGTTCTGGAAGTCGACGATGACCAGCGCCCGCGCCATCAGAAGCGGAGCACGGCCCCGATCCCGCCGTACTGCTCGAGGTCGTCGTGGTGGCGGACGACGAGGACGTCGGCGGACTGGGTGATCGCCTTCTCGATCGCGGCCTCGCGCTCCGGCGCGTCGAACCCGTCGGCGAGCAGGAGGCACTCCACGCGCGCCTGCTCGAGCGCCGCCATCACGTCCGGGATGCCGGCGGCGCCGCGCCCGCCGCGGCCGACGCCCTCGGCCATGCGGTCGAGCGCCTCGCGCTCCTTTGCCGCGAGCTTCTCCTCCACGACCTTCGTGACCGCCGCGCGCACCTCGTCGACGCCGGTGTTCTCGACGTCGATGGCGATGCGCCCCGACAGGCGCTCGCGCAGGTACGGGTGCAGGCGGTCCTCGACCTCGCTCGCCAGGTCCTCCGGCGCGCCGAGGACGAGGTGGTCGAACGGCGTGCGCTTGAAGTGGCGGAAGAGCGTCTCGAGCGAGTTCTGGAGGTGCGTGAGCTTCTCCTGCTCGACGGAGCGCTGGTAGCGGGCCTGCGACCAGCCGCCCTGCTGGTGCTGCCCGTGCGTGTCGTCCTCGACCTGCTCGACCTCCTCCAGGGCCGGCGCCGGCCCGCAGAAGATCCGCGCGACCTTGCGGTTCACGAGCAGCACGCACCACTCGCCGTCGTCGCCGCCGCGCAGCAGCGGCTCCACCCACGGCGTGGCCTCGACCACGGCGCGCGACTCGATCGCGTGCGGCAGCCGGACGACCTCGAGCAGGTCCGCGGGGGTGCATGCGTAGACCGCGATGCCGTGCGTGCCGTTCTGCGCGACGTCCGAGCCCGAGAGCACCTCGCGGACGCGCTCGACGTCGGCCTTCAGCGCCTGGTGCATGTCGTGCTCGAGGCCCTCGGCGGCCTCGTCGACCTTGTGCGCGGCCTCGGTCAACACCGACGTGACCTCCGTGGCGCGCGCCGCCGGTGTGGCGAACTCGCTCGGGTCAAGGTTGAAGAACACGGAAAGCACGAGTCCGCGCTCAGGGCGGATCTCGGCGAGCCGGCGCAGGCGCCGGCGGGCGGTCGTGTCGGCGGCCATAGGCGGCAGCTACCCCGCCCCCGCGGCGGTCGAACCCTCCGGGGGGACCACGCGGACCCGTGGCTCGCGCGACGCGTGCGGGGCCGCGTCCGTGCGGTGACCGACGATCCCGAGGCCCTCGATCAGGACGAAGAACGCGCGCGCGAACGGCGAGTCCGCCGTCGCCGCGCGCACGTGGTCCCAGTCGATCTGCTCGCGCAGCGCGCGGGCGATCGGCAGCAGGCCCTCGAAGCGGATGTGGTGTTCGTCGATCGACATGAGCTTCGTGACGAGGACGTCCTCGATGGCCATCACCCGCATCTCCATGGACAGCACGCTCATGACCTCGCCCCGGTCGATCACATCATCGTCGATCGGGAGGCCTTTGGGCCAGAAGATGAGATCGACGAGCACGTCGTCGTCCCACACCTTGACGAGCCACTCCTCGGGCGGGTCCTCCGCGCGCATCCCCGCGCCGGTCAGCGCGGCGAGCGCGGGCTCGACGTCCTCGTGCTTGATCATGAGGTCGAGGTCGTGCCGGCTCTCCGGTCCCCCGCGCGCCCAGCTCGCGAGGCTCCCGCCGAGCAGGAAGGGCACGTCGGCCTCGCGCAGGGCGGCCGCCGCCTTCTTCAGCGTGGCCTCGATGTCGGAGAATGGTTGCTCGTCGGACGACATATGGCGGGGACTACCCGGGTACGCCGCGCGGCATGGCCATCCGATCCGAGTCCGGAGGTCCGCCGGGCCATCGCCAGGACGAGTGCGCGATCCGCATCGCCGCCACGGGGGACATCCACCTCGGCCGGCCCGCCGACGAGGAGCGCTGGACGGCGGCGTTCGCGGGGCTGCGCGAACAAGTCGACCTCGTCCTGCTCGCCGGCGACCTGACGACGCACGGCGAGCCGGACCAGGCGGCGATGGTCGCCCGCGCCGTTGAGGGCCTCGACGGCGTGCCGGTGCTCACGGTCCTCGGCAACCACGACTGGCACTCCAACCGGCGCGACGAGGTCGTCGCCGCGTTGACGGACGGCGGACGCATCGACGTGCTGGAGCGCGCCCACCGCATCCTCGAGGTGTGCGGCGCCGAGGTCGGCGTCGTCGGCACGAAGGGCTTCGCGGGCGGCTTCGACGGCGCGCACATCCCGGACTTCGGCGAGCCGATCCTGCGCGAGGTCTACGCCGAGTCGATCCGCGAGACGGAGGCGCTCGACGCCGGTCTGCGCGCGATCGCCCTGTGCCCGTTCCGGATCGCGCTGCTGCACTACGCGCCGATCGCCGCGACGCTGGAGGGCGAGCGGACGGACATCTGGGCCTTCCTCGGCACGGACCGCCTGGCCGCGCCGCTGCGCGAGCACCATCCCGACCTCGTGCTGCACGGCCACGCGCATGCGGGCACGTTCGCGGGGCGGCTCGGGGAGATCCCGGTCTACAACGTCTCCGTGCCCGTGCTGGGGGAGGACTTCTGGGTGTTCGAGATGACGGGTGCGGCGCGAGCGCCGTCCGAAGTGCGCTAGCGCAGGAGGCGGACGCCCTGCGAAGCGTGCGTCCAACGCCGTTGCGCGGTCGCAATCCCTGTTACGCGGCACCTCCACGGGGCAGGATCCTCGTGTGCACGGCGACGGGGCCGAGGAGTCATGCCGGGGCTCGTGATGGGCGCCGGGTTCGCGGCGCTCGCCGGCTTGGCGGTCGCCGCCTTCCGCGTGCCCGCGCCGCGCGTGTCCGAGACGGCGTGGGCCTGCGCCCGCACCGCGGTGATCCCGGTGAGCCTCCTGTGGATGGTCAGCCTCACGGTCTGCGGCCGGCCGAGCGCCTTCCCCGTCGCGATGCTGAGCGGTGCCGCCTGCTGCGCCGTGGCGTGGGTCATGCGCGCGCCGCCCGAGCCGCCGCTCGGCGTGCGTCCGGCCGGGGAGGATCCCGGCGACGGCCGGGGAGGGGACGGCGACCCGCCCGGCGACGGGCTGGGAGGGGACGACATCGACTGGGACGCGTTCGAGCGCGCGGCGTTCGCGGCGTGGCTCCGGCACCCGCCGTCCCGGAGCGCTCCCCGGGTGCCAGACTGAGAGGGGCCATGGCTGCTGAGAATTCCTTCGACGCCCGCGCCGAGCTCGAGGTCGGCGGGCGGACCTACGAGATCTACCGCCTGGAGGCGCTGCAGGCGAGATACGACGTCGCGCGGCTGCCCTTCTCGCTCAAGGTGCTGCTGGAGAACCTCCTGCGCAACGAGGACGGGGTGGGCGTGCGGCGCGAGGACGTCGAGGCGCTCGCCACGTGGGACGCCAACGCCGAGCCGTCCAAGGAGATCGCCTTCACGCCCGCACGCGTGATCCTGCAGGACTTCACCGGCGTTCCCTGCGTCGTCGACCTGGCCGCGATGCGCGACGCGATGGCCGACATGGGCGGCGACCCGTCCGCGATCAACCCGCTCGTGCCGGTGGAGCTGGTCATCGACCATTCCGTGCAGGTCGACGCGTTCGGCTCCCGGCAGGCCTTCCAGATCAACGCCGAGAAGGAGTTCGAGCGCAACCGCGAGCGCTACGCGTTCCTGCGCTGGGGCCAGACGGCGTTCGAGGGCTTCAAGGCGGTGCCGCCGGACACGGGCATCGTCCACCAGGTCAACCTCGAGTACCTCGCGCGCGTGGTGTTCGACGACGAGCGAAGCGGTGACGGGGCCTCCGGCCGAGGCAGGAGGGTGCTCTATCCCGACACGCTCGTCGGGACGGACTCGCACACGACGATGATCAACGGCCTCGGCGTCCTCGGCTGGGGCGTCGGGGGCATCGAGGCCGAGGCCGCGATGCTCGGCCAGCCGCTGTCCATGCTCATCCCGCGCGTCGTCGGCTTCAAGCTCTCGGGCGAGCTGCGCGAGGGCGCGACGGCCACCGACCTCGTCCTCACCGTCACGGAGATGCTGCGCCGGCACGGCGTGGTGGGGAAGTTCGTCGAGTTCCACGGTCCCGGCGTCCACAACCTGCCGCTCGCCGACCGCGCGACGATCGGCAACATGTCGCCCGAGTTCGGGTCGACGTGCGCGATCTTCCCGATCGACGCGGAGACGCTTCGCTACCTCGAGTTCTCCGGGCGCCCGCGCGAGCAGGTCGAGCGCGTGGAGGCCTACGCGAAGGCCCAGGGCCTGTGGCACGACGAGGACTCGGAGGAGCCGACCTACTCGGAGACGCTCGAGCTCGACCTGGGTGACGTCGTCCCCTCGCTGGCGGGCCCGAAGCGCCCGCAGGACCGCGTCACCCTCACGGAGGCGAAGGCGTCCTTCCGGATGGCGCTCGACGGCTTCCTGCCCGAAGCGGACGAGTGCGACGAGCCGCTCGAGGAGACGTTCCCGGCGAGCGACCCGACGGCGCCGCAGCACGTCGAGCACCGCCCGGAGGACCACCGCGAGCACGCGGGCGCCGGCACGGGCGGCGTGCAGGTCGCCGACCGCATCTCCGCCAAGACGCCGCTGACGCTCGGCGACGGCACGGAGACCGAGCTGGACCACGGCCACGTCGTCATCGCCGCGATCACGTCGTGCACGAACACGTCGAACCCGTCGGTGATGATCGGCGCCGGCCTGCTCGCCCGCAACGCGGCCGAGCGCGGGCTCAAGCCGAAGCCGTGGGTCAAGACGTCGCTCGCGCCGGGCTCGAAGGTGGTCATGGAGTACTACCGCGAGGCGGGGCTCGTCGAGCCGCTCGAGGCGCTCGGCTTCCACCTCGTCGGCTACGGCTGCACGACCTGCATCGGCAACTCCGGCCCGCTCCCGGAGGAGGTCTCCGACGTCGTCCAGGCCGAGGACCTCGCGGTCGTGTCCGTGCTCAGCGGCAACCGCAACTTCGAGGGCCGCATCAACCCCGACGTGAAGATGAACTACCTGGCGTCGCCGCCCCTCGTGGTGGCCTACGCGCTTGCGGGGACGATGGACATCGACCTCCTCGACGAGCCGCTCGGCACCGACAAGGACGGCAACGACGTCATGCTCAACGACATCTGGCCGTCGTCGGAGGAGGTCGGCCGCGTCGTGGAGGAGGCCGTGCGCTCGGAGATGTTCCGCGCCTCCTACGGCGAGGTGTTCGAGGGCGACGAGCGCTGGAACTCGCTCGACGTGCCGGAGGGCGACCGCTTCGCGTGGGAGGACGAGTCGACCTACGTCCGCAAGCCGCCGTTCTTCGAGGACCTGCCGCGCGAGCCGCAGGAGCGCGGCGACATCGAGGGCGCGCGCGTGCTGGCGCTGCTCGGCGACTCCGTGACCACTGACCACATCTCGCCCGCGGGCTCGATCAAGAAGGACTCCCCGGCGGCGAAGTACCTCAACGAGCACGGCGTCGAGCAGAAGGACTTCAACTCCTACGGGGCGCGCCGCGGCAACCACGAGGTGATGATGCGCGGCACGTTCGCGAACATCCGCCTGCGCAACCTGCTCGCCGGCCGCGACGACCTGGTCGGCGGGCTCACGGTGAAGCTGCCGGAGGGCGAGGTCATGCCGATCTACGACGCGGCCATGCGCTACGCCGAGGAGGGCACGCCGCTCGTCGTGCTGGCCGGCAAGGAGTACGGCTCGGGCTCGTCGCGCGACTGGGCGGCGAAGGGGACGAACCTGCTCGGCGTCCGGGCGGTCATCGCGCAATCGTTCGAGCGCATCCACCGCTCGAACCTCGTCGGCATGGGCGTCCTGCCGCTGCAGTTCCAGGAGGGCGAGTCCGCCGAGTCGCTCGGGCTCACCGGCGAGGAGGAGCTCTCCATCACCGGCATCGAGAACGGCGAGGCCAAGGAGGTCACGGTGCGGGCGGGCGACAAGGAGTTCACCGCGCGCGTGCGCATCGACACCCCCAAGGAGGTCGACTACTACAAGCACGGCGGGATCCTCCAGTTCGTGCTGCGCCAGCTCCTGCAGCGGGAGTCCTGAGCGGCCGGGGAGTCCGGGGGCCGGCCGCCGCGGCCGGCCCCCGGCACCCCGCTAACCTGACCGGCCGATGCCGGTTCCGGACGTCCTGCGCAGGCTCCTCACCGCCCCGGGCCCGTCCGGCTACGAGCAGGCCGCCGCGGCGGTGTTCCGCGAGGCCGCGGCGTCGTTCGCCGAGGTGACCCACGACACCGTCGGCTCCACCGTCGCGCGCGTCAAGGGCACGGCCGGCGGGCCGATGGTCGCCGTCATCGGCCACATCGACGAGATCGGCCTGATCGTCCACCACATCGACGACGACGGCTACCTCTGGTTCACCGGCGTCGGCGGCTGGGACCCGATCATCCTCGTCGGCCAGCGCGTCGAGGTCGCGACCCGCACCGGGCCGATCCCCGGCGTCGTCGGCAAGAAGCCGATCCACCTGCTGCGCGACGAGGAGCGCAAGCAGGTCCCCGAGCTGCGCCACCTCCACGTGGACATCGGCGCGAAGGACGGGGAGGAGGCGCGCCGGATGGTCCGCATCGGCGACGTCGCCGTGATCGCCGGCGAGCCCGTGGAGTACCCCAACGGCCGCGTCGTCTCGCGCGCGATGGACAACCGGCTCGGCTGCTTCGTCGCCTTCGAGGTCGCGCGGCTCGTGGCCGAGGCGGGCGGCGCGCCGGGCGACGTCTGCGCGGTCGCGGTCGCGCAGGAGGAGATCACCTTCGCGGGCGCGCGCACGACCGCCTACTCGCTGCAGCCCGACGTCGCCGTGGTGGTCGACGTGACCTTCGCCACGGACGCGCCGGGCACGGACGAGAAGGAGCTCGGGTCGCACAAGTTCGGCACGGGGCCGGTCATCACGCGCGGCTCGACGCTCGACCCGCAGGTCTTCGAGCTGCTGCACGCCGCCGGCGAGGAGGCGGGGATCCCGTTCACCGTCAACGCCTCCGCCCGCTACACGGGCACGGACGCCGACGCGGTGCACGTCTCCCGCGCCGGCATCCCCACCGCCGTGGTCTCCGTCCCGCTGCGCTACATGCACTCGCCGGTCGAGATGGTGCAGCTCGACGACGTCGAGAACACCGCCAAGCTCATCGCGGCGTTCGCGCAGAAGCTCAGCGCGGACGCGTCCTTCCTGCGCTGACCACCTGCGCGTTCCCGCCGCCGCGCCGGACCGGCTCCGCGGCGGCGAGCATCCGCCCGCGCCGGCGGAACTCGATCCCCGTCACCGCACCGAGCTCCGCCGCGGCCGTCCCGAAGGCGTGGCCGTAGGGCGGCGCGGCGAGCACCGCGCCGTAGGCGTCGAGGAACGCCTGCTCCGGCTCCGTCGTCGGGTTGTTGCGCTGGCTCGCCCGCGGCAGGGCGATCGCCTCGGGCAGCGTGCGCCCGAAGTCGAGCCGCTGCGTCAGCACGTACAGGACCGTGGTGATGATGCTCGCGCCGCCCGGCGAGCCGACGGCGAGGAGCGGCCGCCCCTGGAACTCGACGTACGTCGGCGCGATCGAGGACCGCGGGCGCTTGCCGCCCTCGGCGCGGTTCGGTCCGGTGGTCGCGTTGTACGTGAAGTCGGTCAGCTCGTTGTTGAGCAGGAACCCCCAGCCCGGCACGACGATGCCGTTGCCGCCGGTCGACTCGATCGTGAACGTGTAGGTCACGACCATGCCGTCGTCGTCGGCCACGGTGAGGTGGGTGGTCGACTGCTCGGGGCGGCTCGCCGCCGCGACGGCCGCGGACGGCGGCGTCCCGATGGCCGCGGGCGGCACCGTCGCGTTGGCCGCGGTCTGCGTGATCGCCGCGCGGCGCGACGCCGCGAAGGCGTCGGAGAGCAGCGTCGAGACGGGAACGTCGCTGAACGCGGGGTCGCCGAGGTACGCGCCGCGGTCGGCGAACGAGTACCGGGACGCCTCGATGAAGGAGTGCAGCTTGTCGGCTTCGGGCAGCTGCGGGTAGCCCTGGATCTGCTCCAGGATGTTGAGCGCCTCGCCGACGGTCGTGCCGCCCGACGACGGCGGGCCCATCGAGAAGACGTCCCAGCCGCGGTAGTCGATGCGCGTCGGCGTGCGCTCGAGCGCGCGGTAGCCGCGCAGGTCGGCCTCCGTCATCAGCCCGGGGCGCCACGTCTGGTCCGCGCCGGGCCCGGTCGGCGGCTGCTGCACGGCGCGGGCGATGGCGCGCGCGACCGGCCCGCGGTAGAAGCCGGCGACGCCGAGGCGGGCGATCCGCCGCAGCGTGCGGGCGAGGTCGGGGTTCTGCAGCGTCGCCCCGACGTCGCGCGGCGTGCCGTCCGGGTCGAGGAAGATCGCGGCCGTGGCCGGCAGGTCGTCGAACCACGGGACGTTCGGAGCCGTCTGGTTCGCGAAGGTCTCGTCCACGACGAACCCGTCGCGGGCCGCCGCGATGGCGGGCCGCAGCAGCTCGGCGAGCGGCCGGGAGCCGAGGCGGCGCAGCGCGAGCGTCCACCCGCGCACGGTCCCGGGCACGCCGGCGGAGAGCCCGCTGTAGCGCGCCGCGGGCATGGGCAGCGCGGCGCCGTTCTCGAAGAACGAGTCGGGCTGCATCGCGGCCGGCGACTTCTCGCGCGAGTCGAACGTGGTCACGCGGCCGTCCGGCGTGCGGACCACCATGAAGCCCCCGCCGCCGATGCCGCACGAGTAGGGCTCGACCACCCCGAGCACGGCGGCGGCGGCGATCGCGGCGTCGACGGCGTTGCCGCCGCGGCGCAGGACACGCGTCGCCGCGTTGGTGGCGACCCCGTCGGCCGTCGCGACGGCGCCTCCCTTGCCGCTCGCA
>DATMVH010000684.1:0-4212 GCA_035563395.1 Solirubrobacteraceae bacterium | reverse complement strand
GCACCCGCCGCGCCGCCGCAGGCCGACGGCGCGCGCCCGGCCGAGAAGCCCGGCGGCGCGACGCTCATCAAGGGCGGCTCCGCGGTGCTGGCCCGCTACATGGACGAGTCGCGCTCCATCCCGACCGCGACGTCGTTCCGCACGCTCACCGTCTCCACGCTGGACGCGCGCCGCAAGCAGCTCAAGGCCGCCGGGCACCGCGTCTCCTTCACCCACCTGATCGCGTTCGCGATCGCCCGCGCCGCGACCGAGCGGATGCCGGTGATGGCCCGCCACTTCCAGGAGATCGACGGCAAGCCGCACGTGATCGACGACGGCGGCGTCAACCTCGGCATCGCCGTCGACGTCGAGCGCAAGGGCGGCGGGCGCACGCTCATGGTGCCGGTGATCCGCGACGCCGGCCGCCTTCGCTTCGGCGAGTTCCTCGCGGCCTTCGACGACCTGATCGTCCGCGCGCGCTCCGGCTCGCTGACCGCCGACGACCTCCAGGGCGCGAACCTCTCGCTGACGAATCCCGGCGGCATCGGCACGATCGCGTCGGTGCCGCGGCTCATGCCCGGCCAGGGGACGATCGTCGCGACGGGCGCCATCGGCTATCCGCCCGGCCTCGCCGCCGTCGGCGCCGCGATCGGCGCCGAGAAGGTGATGACGATGACGTCGACCTACGACCATCGCATCATCCAGGGCGCGGAGTCCGGCCAGTTCCTGCAGGTCGTCGAGGCCTACCTGCAAGGCGAGCACGGCTTCTACGAGCAGGTGTTCAGCGACCTCGAGGCGCCGCTCGCCGAGGCCCCCGCGCCGGCCGCACGGGCGCCGCGCGCCCCCGCGGAGCAGCCGACGGCCGCGGTTCCGGTGCCCATCGCCGCTCCGCCCGCGCCCGCCGCGGACGACGAGGGGCTGCTGCAGGCCGTGCAGGCCGCGACGTCGCTCCTCAAGGCGCACCGCATGCACGGGCACCTCGCCGCCAAGCTCGACCCGCTCGGCTCCGAGCCCGAGGGCGACCCCGCGCTCGACCCCGAGACCGTCGGGCTCACCCCCGAGCTGATGCGGCGGATCCCGGCGAAGGTCCTGCGCACGCACGTCCCCGGCGCCACGCTGGCCGACGCGCTCCCGCACCTGAAGGACACCTACTGCGGCACGATCGCCTACGAGATCGAGCACATCGCGTCGCACCGCCAGCGCACCTGGCTGCGCGAGAAGATCGAGTCCGGCACGTTCCGCGCGCCGCTCACGCACGACGAGCAGCGCACGCTGCTGCGCCGCCTGACGATGGTGGACGCCCTCGAGCGCTTCATGCACAAGGCGTACCTCGGGCAGAAGCAGTTCTCGATCGAGGGCCTCGACATGACGGTCCCCATGCTCGACGAGATGACGCAGCTCGCCGCGGCCAACGGTGCCCGCGAGGTCGTCATCGGCATGGCGCATCGCGGCCGGCTCAACGTGCTGGCGCACAACCTCGGCCGGAAGTACGAGACGATCTTCCGCGAGTTCGAGGGCGCGTCGTCGATCGAGGCCGTCACGACGATCCCGCAGGGCGGGACGGGCGACGTCAAGTACCACCACGGCGCGCAGGGCACCTACCAGCTGCCCGACGGCTCCTCGATCATCGTGCGGCTGGAGTCCAACCCCAGCCACCTCGAGTACGTCTCGCCGGTGGTGGAGGGCGCGACGCGGGCGATCCAGACGACGCGCCAGGGGCCGCACGCACGGCTGGACAACAACGCCGCGATCCCGATCATCCTGCACGGCGACGCCGCCTTCCCCGGCCAGGGCGTCGTGGCGGAGACGTTCAACCTGCAGGCGCTCGACGGCTACACGGTCGGCGGCACGCTGCACATCATCCAGAACAACCAGGTCGGCTTCACCACCGACCCGGACGACTCGCGCTCAACCCGCTGGGCCTCGGACCTCGCGAAGGGCTTCGACGTCCCGATCATCCACGTCAACGCCGACGACGTGGCCGCGTGCATCGCCGCGGTCCGGCTCGCGTTCGCGTTCCGGCAGGAGTTCGGCCACGACGTGCTGATCGACCTCATCGGCTACCGCCGCTTCGGCCACAACGAGGCGGACGAGCCGGCCTACACCCAGCCGGAGATGGTGGCGGCCATCAAGGCCAAGAAGCCGGTGCGCGACCTCTACGCCGAGCAGCTCGTCGAGCAGGGGATCATCACCCAGTCGGAGGCCGACGATCTCGCGCAGGAGACGTGGGACCGGCTCGCCAGGCGCCACCGCGAGCTCAAGGAGGAGCTGGCGGCCGGCGAGGTCGACCAGCCGACCGGCGGCTACGAGCTCGATCGCTCGCCGTCGCCGGAGGTCAAGACCGCGGTGGCGGCCGACCGGCTCCAGGCGCTCAACGAGGACCTGCTGCGCGTCCCGGACGGCTTCTCCGTCCACCCGAAGCTCATCAAGCAGCTCGAGCGCCGGCGGACCACGCTCGGGGCGGACGGCGGGATCGACTGGTCGCAGGCCGAGGCGCTCGCGTTCGCCTCGCTCCTGGCGGAAGGCACGCCGATCCGGCTCACGGGCCAGGACTCCGAGCGCGGCACGTTCTCGCAGCGTCACCTCGTCCTGCACGACGCCAGGACGGGCCAGCGCGTGTCGCCGATCCAGAGCCTGCCGGGCGCGCTCGCGCCGATGGAGCTCCACAACTCGCCGCTGTCGGAGATCGCCTGCCTCGGGTTCGAGTACGGCTACTCGATGGAGGCGCCGGAGACGCTCGTCCTGTGGGAGGCCCAGTTCGGCGACTTCGTCAACTCGGCGCAGGTCATCATCGACCAGTTCATCGTCTCGGCGATGTCGAAGTGGGGGCAGAGCACGCGCCTCACGCTGCTGCTGCCCCACGGCTACGAGGGGTCCGGCCCCGAGCACTCGTCCGCGCGGCTCGAGCGCTTTCTCGCGCTGGCGGCCGAGGGCAACATCCGCGTGGCGAATCTCACGACCCCCGCGCAGTACTTCCACCTGCTGCGCCGCCAGGCCCGCGTGGCCAAGCAGCGCCCGCTCGTGATCATGACGCCGAAGTCGCTGCTCCGCCTGCCGCAGGCCACCTCGCGCGTCGAGCACCTGGCCGAGTCGCGCTTCTTCCCCGTGCTGAGCGAGCCGCGGATCGACGAGGAGCAGGTGACCCGCCTGATCCTGTGCTCGGGCAAGATCTACTACGACCTCAAGGGCCACGCGACGCGCGAGGGCAACGAGGGCGTCGCCATCTCGCGGGTGGAGCTGCTCTATCCGTTCCCGCAGCGGCAAATCCTTGACGAGGTCGGGCGCTACCCGAACCTCCGCGAGGTCCTGTGGGTGCAGGAGGAGCCGCGCAACATGGGCGCGCGCGCCCACATGTCCCCGCGACTCCTGCAGATCCTCCCCAGCGCGCTGGAGTTCGGCTACGTCGGCCGGCCCGAGCGCGCGTCCCCCGGCGAGGGCTATCCGGCCGCGCACACGATGGAGCAGACGCGGATCATCCGCACCGCGCTGGACCTCTCCATCCCCGTGTCGGTCAACCCCGCCAAGCAGCCCGGCGAGCGCTGACCGCGCTCAGCGGCCGAGCGCCGCGCGGACCGCGGCGCCCGCGGGCGCGAAGCCGGGCGAGAGCCGGTCGAGCAGCGTGAGCCAGGCCGGGTTGACGGCCGCGGCGCGGCGCACCGCGTCCGCGCCCTCGTCGAGGTCGCCGTGCTCCGCCACGGCGAGGCCCGCCCAGAACAGCAGCTCGTCGGACTCGGGCGCGAGCTCGGCGGCGCGGCGATGGCGCGACGCGGCCTCGCCGTGGCGGCCGGCCGCCATCAGCTCGTCGCCCTCCGCGGCCAGCTCGTAGGCGCGGTGCAGGCGCAGCAGCCGTCGCAGCTCGCCGACCGGGTCGGCATGGTCCTCCACCCGCAGGTCGATGCGGAACTGCCACGGCTCGCCCGCCGGCGGCACGACGAGCAGCGCGGCCGACTGGCGGCCGCGGACGTCGCCGCCCTCGGCCTCGGCGCCCTCGAGCGCGATCACAAGCCGTTCGGCGAGGTCGCCCCCGGCGCGCGCGAAGGCAGCCGACATCGCCGCGGGGACCGTCGCGCGGGCCATCATGTTCGCCTGGCAGGCCCAGTGGGCGCCGACGTCGTGGCCGGCCTCGAGAATGCAGTCCGCGCCGGTGTGCGCGGCGGCGCGGCCGGCGGCGTCGACGACGCCGACCTGCCGCGCGGACGCCAGCGGGTCCGCCACGAGGACGGCGGCGAGGGC
>DATMVH010000683.1:0-3951 GCA_035563395.1 Solirubrobacteraceae bacterium | reverse complement strand
CGCTGCACGGGGCGGTCGCGGCGTTCCGCGCCGGCGCCGCGCCGGCGGCCGAGCGCCGCGCGGCGTGACCGTCGCTGCGGCGTTCGCAACAGCTGTCGCAGCGGTTCGAGGCCGAGTTTTGACGTTTGTCCGTTGCCGGGGCGGTCCGCGCCAGTAGGCTCGGCCCGCCCCCCGCAGTGGCCACGTCACACGAACCAAGGAACCGCATGGAGTCATCGTCCGCGCCAGCTCCGTCGCTCGGCGAGATCGGGGTCGGCAAGCTCGGGTTCATCGAGACCCACGGCCTGTGGACCGGCGCGCAGGCGGACGCCGCGGAGCGCCTGCTGCGCGAGGTCGAGGCCTCGGACCTGCGGCAGTTCCGCATCTCCTGGGGCGACCAGCACGGCATCCTCCGCAGCAAGACGGTCACCCGCGCCGACTTCCTGAGCGCGCTCCGCAACGGCCATGACTTCCAGAGCGCGACGCTCGTCATGGACACGACGAACAACATCTTCGTGCCGCTGTTCGTCGAGGGCGGCGGGTTCGGGATCCCGGAGATGAGCGGCTATCCCGACACGATCCTCGTGCCGGACCCGACGACCTTCCGGGTCCTGCCGTGGGCCGACGCGACGGGCTGGGTCCTCAGCGACATGTACTTCTCGAACGGCAAGCCCGTGCCGTTCTCCACGCGCCAGATCATGCGCACGCAGCTCGAGCAGCTCCGCGAGGCGGGCTACGAGTACGTCGCCGGCCTCGAGGTCGAGTTCTACATCACGAGGATGGAGGACCCGATGCTCGCGCCGGAGCAGTCGGGCTACCCGCCGGACGCCCCGAAGGTCAGCGCCGTCGCCCACGGGTTCCAGTACCTGACGGAGAACCGCAACGACGAGATCGACGACATCCTCCAGGACCTCGCACGCAACCTCACCGCGGTCGGTGTCCCGCTGCGCAGCATGGAGGACGAGTGGGGCCCGGGTCAGGTGGAGTTCACGCTCGACCCGATGGTCGGCCTCGAGGCCGCCGACACGATGCTGCTGTTCCGAAGCGCGATCAAGCAGGTCTGCCGCCGGCACGGGCTCCACGCCTCGTTCATGTGCCGCCCGGCGCTGGCCAACTTCTTCTCCAACGGGTGGCACCTGCACCAGTCGCTGCGCGAGGTGGGGAGCGGCCGCAACGCCTTCACCGTCGACACCGGGAGCAACGGGCCGATCAGCGAGGTCGCGCGCTTCTTCGCCGGCGGGATCCTCGAGCACGCGGCCGCCGCGTCCGTGTTCACGACGCCGACGATCAACGGCTACAAGCGCTACCAGCCGAACTCCTTCGCGCCCTCGAAGGTGACGTGGGCGTACGAGAACCGCGGCGCGATGATCCGCGTGATCGGCGCGCCGGGCGACCAGGGCACGCACCTCGAGAACCGGATCGGGGAGCCGTGCGCGAACCCGTACCTCTACATGGCCTCGCAGATCGCCGCCGGCCTCGACGGCATCGAGCGGCGGCTCGACCCCGGCGCCTTCCACGAGGAGCCCTACAACGCGGACCGCCCGGAGGTGCCCGCAAGCCTCATCGACGCGTTGGGAGCCCTCCGCGAGGACACGCTGTACCGGGAGCGCTTCGGGAGCGAGTTCGTGGACTACATGCTGATGATGAAGACGTCCGAATGGCGCCGCTTCCTCTCGCACGTCACGGACTGGGAGCAGCGCGAGTACTTCGAGGTGTTCTGATGGCCGAGGCCGACGCCAAGCCGCCCGACGAGAGCTGGCGCCCGCAGAAGAAGGGCGCGATGTCGCGCGAGGAGATGAACGCGTTCCTCGCCGAGCCGTTCATCGCCCGCCTCGCCTGCCTGAAGCCCGACGGGTCGCCGTACCTCGTTCCCGCCTGGTACCACTGGGACGGGCTGGCCTTCTGGTTCGTCGCGCGCGAGCGCTCCGCGTGGGCGCACTACATCGCGCAGGACCCGCGCGTGTCGGTGCTCGTGGACGAGCCCGTCCCGCCGATCCGCAAGGTCATGGCCGAGGGCACGGCGATCATCGTCGAGGCCGCCGTCGGCCCGTATCTCGACAACGGCGAGATGTCGATCTGGAACAAGATCGGGACGAACCACACCGGGCCGAAGTACCGCGACACGTACCACACGGAGCAGTACCGCGACAGCGTCAACAAGGAGCCGTGCTGGACGATCAAGGTCGTCCCGCGCAAGCTCACGACGTGGCAGGGCCTCGCGTGGGCCAAGCGGTACTACCACGACGAGCTGCAGACCGGGCATGCCGCGGGGTCGCTGGGATGAGCGCCCCGACGGTGCCCGGCGCCGGCGCCCCGGCCGCGATCGACTGGGAGCGCCGGCTGTCGCGCCGCGCCGCGCGGCAGGGCGACGCGGAGATCACCGCGATCCTCGCCCTGGCGGGCGCGGGCGGGGACATGCTCACGTTCTCCGGCGGCTTCCCGGCCCCCGAGACGTTCGCCGCGGACGTGCTCGCGCCGCTCGCCGAGGAGCTGATCCGCCACGACGCCGCCGTCGCGCTGCAGTACTCCGCCGGCGCGGGCGTCGAGAGCGTCCGCGCGTACCTGCGCGACCGCGTCGCGGAGCTCGACGGCCGGCGACCGGAGGCGGACGAGCTCATCGTCACGAGCGGCGGCATCGAGTGCATGGACCTCGTCGCCAAGAGCCTGATCGACCCGGGCGACGACGTCGTCCTCGAGTCGCCGACCTACCTCGGCGCGATCATGGGCTTCCGCGGCTACGACGCGAACCTCCACGCCATCCCGATGGACGAGGAGGGCCTGCGAGTCGACGTGCTGGCCGAGCGGCTGCGGGCGGGGCTGCGCCCGAAGCTCGTGTACGTGATCCCGGACCATCAGAACCCGACGGGGCTGACGCTGTCCGTGGAGCGCCGCGCGGCGCTCGTGGAGCTGTGCCGGCGCCACGGGATCTGCATCCTCGAGGACGTCGCCTACCGCGAGCTCGACTACGAGGGGCGGATCCTGCCCTCGCTGTGGTCGCTCGCGCCCGAGCTCGTCGTCCAGGCCGGCACGTTCTCGAAGGTCTTCTTCCCCGGCGTGCGGCTGGGCTGGGCGGCCGGGCCGGCGCGGCTCATCGCCGAGCTCGGCGTCGCCAAGCAGAACACCGACCAGTGCGCGGGGGCGTTCGGCCAGCGGCTGCTCGAGGCCTACGGCCGCGCCGGGCACTTCGGGCCCCAGCTCGAGCGGGCGCGGGCCCTGTACGCCCGGCGCTGGCGGCTGACCGACGAGGCGCTGCGGGCCCACATGCCCGAGGGCACCACGTGGACCCGGCCGCGCGGCGGCTTCTTCACGTGGCTCACGCTGCCGGGGGACGTCGACACCGCGGACCTGCGGGCGGCGGCCACCGCCGCCGGGGTGGCCTTCGTCGCCGGCCGGCCGTTCTACGCCGACGGGCGCCCGAGCAACGCGATGCGCCTGGCCTTCTCGCGCATGCCCGACGACCGGATCGAGGAGGGCGTCCGCCGGCTCGCGTCCGTCCTGCGGTAGCCCGCTCAGCCGTCCCGGGCGGGGAGCGCGATGCGGCCGGCGAGTCGGAGCGCGCCGATGGACAGGTGCGCCGCGAGGCGGTCCGCGCCGGAGTGCAGGTCGATTCCGGCGATCTCCTCGATCCGGTGGAGGCGGTAGTAGAGGCTCGCGCGGTGCAGGGCGAGCTTGTCCGCCGCGCGCTTGGCCTCCCCGGCGGCGTCGAGATACACCGCGAGCGTGTGCAGCAGCTCGGGCTTGTCCGCGAGGCGGCGGATCCGGTCGTCCATCGCCGAGCGACCCAGCTCCTCGGCGGGGACCTGGGCGAGGAGCTGGAAGACGCCGAGGTCCTCCCAGCCGACGGCGGGCGCGTCGAGCTCCTCGATCGCGTCCGCGACGCGCGCGGCGAGGCACGCGCGGCGGTGCGACGCCGCCATCCCGGCCCAGCCGCGCGCCGCGTCGCCGTAGGCGACGCGCGGCCGCGGGCCCGGC
>DATMVH010000682.1:0-10994 GCA_035563395.1 Solirubrobacteraceae bacterium | reverse complement strand
CAAAGACCGCGCCGCTCGCGTGCACGCAGACGCGGAGGACCACCGCAACGAACGGCACTGCGCCCGCCGGCACGAGCAGGCCATCCGCGACTCCGAGCGCGAGCAGATGCTCCGGCGGGTGCGTGACCGCCTCCGCGCCGTCGGCCCGGTGGAGGACCCCACGCTCGCAGTCGACCACGACGGATGCACCGGATGATCGCGCTCGTTTCAGGCGCATCGCGGACGCTGAGCCGATACGCGGACACCGGGGCGTTCGGGCGACTCATCGTCCCGGGCGCCGGCAACAAGCCAGAGGGTCCGCCGACGCTGCCGTGGGCCGCTGACAACGGCGCCTTCACCGGATTCAACCCCGGCGCGTTCCTGCGGATGCTCGAGCGAGTCGCACCGCACCGCGAGTCGTGCCTATTCGTCGCGTGCCCGGACGTCGTCGGCGACGCGGCGCAGACCGACGAGCTCTACAGGACCTGGGAGCCGGTCATCCGCCGCTACGGGCTGCCCGTCGCGTATGTCGCGCAGAACGGGTGCCGCGGCATCCCCGAGGGCGCGGACGCGCTGTTCATCGGCGGAAACGACGCGTTCAAGGAAGGCCCGGATGCCGCGGCGCTGATTCGGGACGCGCGCCGGCGCGGCCTGTGGGTTCACGTCGGTCGCGTCAACACGCTCCGGCGCTACCGCCGCTTCCAGGCGATGGGTGTCGACTCGGTCGACGGAACGTCGCTGTCCCGGTGGCCGGACCTGTACTTGCCGCGGTACGCGCGTCGCGTCAACGGCACCCCGACCCTGCTGACGGAGGCTTGATGATCCTCGTCGCCCTGTGGCTCGCAGCAATCACCGCCGCGAACCTCATCACCGCTCACTACGGACCCGAGGCCAGCATCTACGTAGCCTTCGCGCTCATCGGCCTGACGCTCGTGCTGCGCGACCGTCTCCACGACCTGTGGCGTGAGCACCGCGCGGTGAAGATGGGCGCCCTGATTCTCGCGGGCTCCGCGCTCGCGTTCCTGGTGTCACCGGACGCCGGCCGAATCGGGCTCGCGTCGGGGTTGGCGTTCGCAGCTGCGGAGACGGTGGACGCGCTCGTCTATCACGCGGTTCGCCACTGGGCGTGGCTGGAGCGGTCGAACGTGAGCAACTTCTTCGGCGCCGCGGTGGACTCGCTCGTGTTCCCGACAGTCGCTTTCGGCGGCTTCATGTGGGCGGTGACGGTCGGTCAGTTCACCGCGAAGGTGGCGGGTGCCCTGCTGTTCACGCTGGTGTTGCATCGCGCGCGGGAGACGGCGTATGCCTAGCGCCGAGACAATTCACGTCTGGATCTGCCGACACTGCGGCAAGCGCTCCTACGCGAAGCGCGACCCCATCGCGCACGAGCGCCGCGTCTATAGCGACACGGACTACGGGCGCCGCGCGGACTTCGTGTGGTGCGGCCCGTTTGACCGATACGTCGCGGCGCTCGACACGGAGAAGCCGCAGCGCGACGCATCCAAGATGCCGCACCTCGGGCAGCCGTCGCGTCCGCCCGTGGAGCACGAGGAGGATCCGAACGCGGGGATCGAGGTGCCGTTCTGATGCCTAGCGCCGAGACGATGCTTCGAGCGACGGAGGCGGCCCGCCAGCGCGAGCACGGGACCCGGGAGTCCGAGCGACTCGCCCGCGCCATTCGCGCACTCCTGACCCTGATCAACGCGGAAGGGCCGAGGTCGGCATGAGCGAGCTGCAACGTCACAAGCCCCTTCGTGCCCGTCCACGCGGGAAAGGGAACGCGGGTGAGCGAGAAGTCGTGGACATGCTCCGCGCGATGGGCTGGACATCAGCTCACAGGAATTTCGGCTCAGGTTCGCAGGGGGGTGGAGACATCATCGGCGGTCCACCCGGTGTGCATATCGAGTGCAAGCGTCGCGAGCGCTGTGAGATTTGGTCGTGGATCGCGCAGGCCGAGGCCGAGGCGCGACCGACTGACCTTCCCGCGGTGTTCTTCCGACGCAATCGCTCGCAATGGTACGTCGCCATCCCGGCTGACGAACTGCTCGCGCTGCTGAAGCTGAGGGAGGCCGCGTGAAGACCGACACCGTCGACGGCGCGCTCGCCCCAGCCCTCACCAAGTGGGACCTGTGTGTCCTCGCCGCCACCCCGCTCGAACCTGAGCCCTGGACCATCGAAGCGCTCCGAGCGACCTGGCTGAGCACGTGGCGGATCGCTGAAGCCCTTCGCGAGGAGGACGTCAAGTACGTCCGGCAGACACTCCGCGGCCTCGAGGACCGTGGGCTCGTCAGGTCATCACCGCACTGGGAGCTGCACAGGAAGCGGTGGCTCCGAACGCGCGAAGGCGACCGCTACCTCGAGAAGGCGCAGCCGTGACCGACTATCCGCTCATGTGGCGCGTAAAGGTCATCCGGCCCGAGTGGTTCGGGCGTCGCTGTCGCATCGTCATCCACGGCAATCGCGGTAACCGACTCATCGAGTTCGAGAACGGCGAGTGGGTCGTCTGTCCTGGGACATACCTCAGGAGAGCACAGTCGTGACTCCCGAGGACCTCACCGCGCAGTTCGACCTCGTCACGTGTCCCGACTGTGGTGGCCGCGGGCACCGCGACGTCGAGCGCGCCCGCGACGTCATCCGCCGCTTGTGCCGCGCGTGCCGCGGCAGCGATGGCCGGTCGACGGGCCGGGTCCTGCGCGGCCTCCCTCCCGGCGCCGCGTACGACGTCGTGCTCACGTACGGCGAGATCGCCGAGTCGAGGGCGGTGCGGGCGTGAACACCGTCCGCGACTGCAAGTGCGGCCGCCGGCTCCTCATGGAGCTCAACGAGGGCACGTGCCTGCTCTGCGGGCACGGGCACGTCGCCACCGGCCCCGCGTCCGCGTACGCCACGAGCCGCACCCCGCGGCTGCGGCGGCTGCCGCGGAACCTCGGCGACTTCCATCGCGAGGGGCGACGCGTCGACCCTCGCTGCGACAACGTCATCCCCCGGCTCCGGAGAGCGGCGTAGATGGCCGACGAACAGCAGCACCGCGTCAGCCCCCGGTACTGGTCCGGCGCTCGCCGGGGATGGAACGACCGCGAGAAGTTGCTCGGCCTGTACCTGCTCACATGCGCGCACCGCAACACCGAGGGGCTCTACCACCTCCCGAAGGGCTACATCGCCACAGACCTGGGGTGGACGCCCCGACAGGTGGACGAGACGATTGCGCGCGTCACGGCCGACGGGCTCGCTCTCTACGACCCCGATGCGGAGGTCGTGCTTCTGCCGAAGGCGTTGAAGCGGCAGCGCCCGAACACGCCGCTTCAAATCCGGGGCGCGGTGCGCCGGCTCGCGCTCGTCCCGGACTCGCCGCTCTGGGAAGCCTTTCTCGAGGCATGCGACCAGTTCGCCCCCAGGCTTGCGAATGCAATCCGCGAACCCGACGAACCGCCACCCGATGACCATGGCAATACCCATGGCAATACCCATGGCGATGCGCAGCCGAATACCCAGCAGGCGCCTATGGGAATGCCGCTCGCGCGTATACGCGCGCAGGTCTCAAGCTCAAGCTCTAACTCAAGCTCAAGCTCAAGTAGTGGTGGCGCTATGAGCGACGAGGGACTCGTTGATGCGCCACCACTGCCATCACTGAGGAGAATCTCTTGAGACCTTCCCGGCTTGAAGTGCAGACCGTCGGCTGCCCTCGTTGCCTAGCCGAGCCGGGGCAACCGTGCCGTGGGCGCCGCGGCAACCGGCAGTCCAACCACCGGGAACGCGTCGATGGCTACCTCATGTCGACGCAGCCTCCGCCGCCGGAGACCAACGCCGACGAGCGCGCGGCGGAACTGCGGGCGATGCCGTACGGCGACTACCTGCGCACGCCGGAGTGGCGAGAGCGCCGACAGAACGCCATCGACCTCGCCGGCGGCCGCTGCCGGCTGTGCAACACGGACGAGCGGCTGCACGTGCATCACCGGACCTATGAGCGGCGCGGCTGCGAGCACCCCGACGACCTGACCGTGCTCTGCGAGGACTGCCACGCCCTCTTCCACGAGCACCGTGAGCTAGTGAGCAGGAGGGAGTGGAACGTGAGCTACGGGGCGTTCGTCCACGCCAGCATCCAGCAGCGCCGGCGCGATGTGATGGGCGGCCCGGATTGGCAGCACGCCGCCGAGCGGTTCGCGAACGACAACTTCCCCGACTACCGGGAATCCGCCGTCATCGAGCTGCTGCGGGCGATGCGGTGGCCTGACCGTCCCGTATCCGTGCCTGAGGTGCAGCGGGCGCTTCGCAACACCGGCGCGCAACCGGAGGCGGCGTGACTGTGCGCCGCGCCGACGACCGCCATGCGGCGGGTCTGCCGTTGGACGCGGTGGGTCGCCGGCCGCGTCTCGGTCCGCGCCGCCCGGGCTTTCTCGCGGCGCTCCCGGGAGGCGAGGCGGCGTGACGCGTCCACGTCTACTCGACTTGTTCTGCGGCGCAGGCGGCGCGGCGATGGGTTACCACGATGCAGGGTTCGATGTCGTCGGCGTCGACAAGGAGCCGCAGTCGAACTACCCGTTTGAGTTCGTTCAGTGCGACGCGCTCGGATACCTCGATAGCTTCGTCCGTGAGTTCGACGTCGTACATGCGTCCCCGCCATGCCAAGCGTTCACCGCCTACCAGCGCACAAGGCGAGTTGGTGGTCACCCTAACCTGATCCCCGCGACGCGTAGGCGGCTTAGGTCAGCGGCGATCCCGTACGTGATCGAGAACGTGCCGGGCGCCCCGCTCGAGAATCCGGTGCAACTCTGCGGGACGGGATTCGGGCTGGACGTGCAGCGTCACCGCCTATTCGAGAGCAACGTGCCACTCATGGGGATGCCCTGCGCGCACGGCCGGCACGCCCCGCGCTTCCCTGCGGCGACGAACCGCGGGAAGAACACGCGTCGCACCGTCGAGGTTGGCGTCTACCGCATCCCGCTCGACGTGCAGCAGCGCGCGATGGGGATCGACTGGATGACGCTCGAGGAGCTTTCGGAGGCAATCCCGCCCGCTTACACGGAATTCATCGGGAATCAGCTCGCCGAGCGCCTGTGGGAGGACGCGGCGTGACCGTTCATCGCCTCGGCCACATGAGCAACGGCCACGTCAGCGCGTACCCCGCCTCGACCGTGCGGGAAGCCCGCGAGCTCGCCGCCGCCGGGTGGAAGCCGTACGAGGGAGGCGAGGCGGCGTGAGCGTCGACTTCGGTTGCGACTGCTGCGGTGCCCCGGAGGCCGAGCACACCGGCAAGCACCTCACGTGTCCCGGGCAGGGCAAGCACGCCTACGCCAGCCTCAAGGTGGAGCGGCACCCGTGGTGCGACGACGGCCACCGCCTCACGGTCGTGCTTCGCTACGGGTCGCCGTACCCGCGGCTCATCTGCCCGGAAGGCGAATGCCGGTCGTTGCTGTTGTGCTCGTGCCGCGAGGACTCCTACCAGGACCCGAACCCGAACTGCGAGAGGTGCTGCGGCGAAGGAATCGACCCGAGCCGGCAGTGCTGGCTCCAGCACGTGATCGAGGAGATCGCCGCCGAGTGGTTCGAGCTCACGCCGTGGTGGCCGGAGATCGCCCTCGACAACGGCCCCGTCCCGATCCTGTGGCGCGGCGGGTGGGATGACCTTCAGTGGCGACCGCGAGAGCGGCAGGCGGTGGCGGCGTGACCGTCCACCAGCTCGGCCACATGAGCAACGGCCACGTCAGCGCGTACCCCGCCTCGACCGTGCGGGAAGCCCGCGAGCTCGCCGCCGCCGGCTGGAAGCCGATGGAGATCGTTCGCATCCTCGCTCGCCGTGGCGTTGACCCGTTGCCGTCGGCGGGAGCGGTGAAGTGGTGGCTGCGCGGCACGCTGGACATCGAGGCGCAGATGGAGGCGCAGCGTCGCCATAAGGCGCGCCGGAGCGCGGAGCGCAGCGGCGGCAGGATGCTCGGCGGCCGGCCGCGGACGCCGGAGTTCAAGCTCGCTCGTGCTCGGGCGCTGAGGGCTGAGGGGTTGAGTTTGCGGGCGGTCGCGACGGTGATGTCGTTCGATTTCGAGCCGGTGTCGGAGCGGCAGGTGAGGCACGCTTTGGAGGCGGGGCGGTGGCCGGACGCGACGGGAGAGAACGCGGCGTGAGCAGCGGGGACGGGATGGCGGCAACCGAGCGTTGCTGGTCGATTGACTTCTCCGATGGGCGCCGGTTCACCACCGACCCGGAGTTCGTTGACCTAGCGCGCGCGCAGGGGCTTGGGGTGCGCGAGTACGTGAGCGTTGATACAAACGATGTTGGGCCACTGACCTACTTTGAACGTGCTCTGAAGGCCGAGGCAGAGGTCAAGAGTCTGCGCAAGCGGTTGCAGCAGGCCACCGACGCGCTCGCGCGATTCGTCCCTCCCGGGGAGCCAACGCCATGAGCACGGGGCATCCGGGGTCGAGCCCGGAGTTCAACCTGACCCGACCCCGGTTGCTCGACCTCTTCTGCGGCGCCGGCGGGGCGGCTAAGGGCTACCACGATGCAGGGTTCGATGTCGTCGGCGTGGACATCGAGCCGCAGCCGAATTACCCGTACGAGTTCTTTCACGCCGACGCGCTCGCCATGTCGCGCGACGTGCTCCGCGGGTGCTGGCATGAGTCGCCACGCAAATCGGCTCTGGAGGGAATGCTGCCTCACTGCCTGGGCCGCTTCGACGCTGTCCACGCGTCCCCGCCGTGTCCGCGTTACAGCGACATCACGGGCCTCGCAGGGCGACGCGATGACCACCCGGACCTGATCGGGCCAGCCCGCCAGATGCTGCAGGCCACGGGCCTGCCGTACGTCATCGAGAACGTGGAGGGAGCGCCGCTCGAGAACCCGGTGCGGCTGTGCGGCACCTCGTTCCCCGGGCTTCGGGTGATTCGCCACCGCCTGTTCGAGACGAACTTCCCCGTGATGGTCCCGCCGTGCGGCCATCACCCGCTGCTCTACGTGCCGGACAAGCGGCGGCTGCACCAGGGCGAACTGGACGAGATGACCGCTTTCGTCTCCGTGACCGGCGGCGGGAATTGCTCAAAGGCCGCGGCGGCGAGCGCGATGGGCATCGACTGGATGACGAAGGACGAGTTGAATGACGCGATTCCGCCCGCGTTCACGGAGTACATCGGCCACTATCTCCTCGCCGCTGTGAGGGTTGCGAAGGGGGACCTAGCGGCGTGACGCGATCTGCCCGACTCGCCCCGGAGTCACGCCAAGTGTCGCGGCGACCTGCCGCTGCGTCCACGCGCCGCTCGCGAGCGCTTCACGCACAAGCTGGTTGCGGCGCTGGGCGGTTTCCTCGTAACGCCGAAAGGCAGCCCGGTGGGCTGCTTCGGCTTCGCGGAGCTGTTCGGCTGTCGGGGTCAAGCGATGACGGGGAGTTCGTGGCGCTCGACGTACGCGCGCAGCTCGGTCTCGGTCATGGCGCGCGCGGCGACGATCACGGCGGAGAGGCCGAGGCGGGCCGCGACGGCGTTGCGGAGGTTGCTCGCGCGGCTGCGCGCTTCCCGGTCGCTCGCGGCGAGGGCTGCGATGCGAGTGCCGTCGGCGAACTGGATGACGTGGTGGCTGTGAGCGGAGGTGTTCATGGACGGAAGAATAGGGGGCTAAGCACGCGGGCGTCAAGGGGGCTAAGCACGGCAGTAGGTTTCCTGACGCAGGACGCGACGGGAGAGGACGCGGCGTGAGCGGTCTCGATGAGAGCGCCGTGGAGCGTGCAGAGATGGCGCTGACCATGTTCGTGTTCCCCGGGGTCGTGGTTCCGCGTCGCGAGATGGCTGAGGCCGTTTGCCGGGCGCTGTCGCACAACGAGGACCCACGTATCGGGATCGCGAAGATGGTCGTGCGGATGCCGAAGGCGTGCTACCGCGACGACGACCGCGCGACGTACGCCTGCTCGCGATGCAATGGCACGGGCAAGGTTCAGCAACTCGGCTCCGACCCTGAGGACCCGTCGTGAGCAGCGAGCGCAGCGTCCGGGACCTCACCGCGGAAGCCACCCAGGCCACGGCGTTGTCGGAGGCGACGGGGGAGACGTTGACGACGCTCGCGCGGTTGTACGGCGAGGAGACCGCGGCCGAGGAGGCGGCGGCGTGAGCCTCCTGGATGATGCGCTCGCGAACGCCGCGCGGACGTGGGAGCACATGCTCAGCGAGCTACACCCCGAGCACACGTGGGTCGTCACCGTCGGGCAGTTCGATGACGCGGAGCGGGAGCGGCGCGCCGCCGCCATGATGCCGGCCACCGGCGATGCCCGCGCCGGCGACGATCACCCGAACTCGCGCCTCGACCGGCACGACACGCCCGCGGCCCGACCGAGCGACGAGCACGGTCTCGACGAGGCTGCGTAGGAGGCGGTTGCGATGCGTCACCGACATGCCCCGGTAGCGGTCCGCGATGTCAGCCGGCACGGACGGGACCCGCGCGGCGACCGTCGCTTCGAGGCCGGCGCGCGCATCGTCGACCGCGCGCTGACGGGCCTGGGCGCCCACCCGGAACGCCTCGGCGCCGATGTCGGCTGCGCTCACCGCCTCGACGTACGCGGCGAGCTCGCGCTCAGCGGACGCGACCGCGCTCCGGGCGCGCTCCACGGCGCCGTCGTCGCGTACCGCGCGGGTCGTGAGCCGCGCGAGCTGCGCGACCGCGACACGCTCAACGTACTCGTCGACGAGGCGCGCCGTGATCGCCGCGGGCGCCGCGCACCGTCCGGCGCTGTGGTCACGGTGGCACGCGTAGACCACATTGCTCGTGTTCATCCTGCTCATCAGATGCCCGCATCCGCAGCACCGGGCAAGGCCGGCGAGAAGCGCGACCTCCCGGTCACGCAGCGCGGGCCGGACGGTCCTCGGGATCTGCGCCGCGACCCACGTGTCCTCGGTGATCAGCGCGGGGTGAGCACTCGGGTTGATGTGGTCCCCGACGCGCAACTCGCCGAGGTAGACGCGGTTTCGCAGCAGGTGCCTCGTTCCGCTCGTCGTCATTCCGAGCGTCCGGGCGATGCTCGAGACGCTGTCGCCGTTGGCGCGCGCAGCGAACGCCGCTCTGACCCGGTTGGCGTCGCGGTTCGGCGCGAGCCGCCGGGTGCCGGGGTCCCGGCTGTAGCCGAGCGGCGTCTGCCGGCGCTGCCACACGCCCGCGGCCGTCGCCTCTCGGCGCAGATCCTCGAAGCGCTCGACATGTGCTTCGCGCTCGTCCTCGTGGATCGCGGCGAGGATGTTGCGTTGCAGGCGGCCACCGCGGGTGCGGGCGTCGATGCCTTCCTGCGCGACGATGATCTGCCCGCCCGCGGCATGGACGCGGTCGTAGACGCGCAGCTGTTCTTTCAGGTTGCGCCCGAGCCGGGAGAGGTACGCGACGATGATGCCGGCGTACCGGCCGCGCTCCACGCCTTCGACGGCGGCGAGCAGCGCCGGCCGTTCCTCCAGCGGCAGCCCGCCGGACACGTTCAGCTCCGGGGCGAGAATGTGGACCCGGTCGCCTTTAGGGACAGCTCGGTTGATGAGCGCGATCTGGTCGCGGTCGGCGTGGAAGTCTTGCGCGCCTTCGCGTCGTGCTCCCATGTGGCTGACGCGGACGATTCCGGCCCATTCCGCCATCGCGCGGAGCATAATAGGCGAATGACCGACCGAAACACTACGAACGCCGGTTCGCCTACAAGTCTGGCCGTGAGC
The DNA here is from genome assembly GCA_035563395.1 of Solirubrobacteraceae bacterium. Classification (GTDB taxonomy): domain Bacteria; phylum Actinomycetota; class Thermoleophilia; order Solirubrobacterales; family Solirubrobacteraceae; genus DASQMT01. Next base: position 1,352 of record DATMVH010000682.1, on the reverse strand, counting down.
GTCTATCGCTTCTTGGACGCCGACGGCCGACTGCTCTACGCGGGCATTACACGCTCCGGTCAGCGCCGATTCCGCAAGCATGCGGAAGAGAAGGACTGGTGGCCGCAGGTCACCCGCATCGACGTTGAGCACTACCCGACTGCCACCGAGGCCGTAGCGCGCGAGCGAGAAATCATCCAGACCGAACATCCCGTCTTCAATCGGCAGCACTGGGTCATCGAGCTCCACGACGACGAGGTCTCCGTCGATGAGGCAAGCCGGATTCTCGGCATCTCGTCGGGCGCGATCCGGCGGCTAGCTCGCGCCGGCACGCTGGCCGCTAGGACCGAGCGCGTCGGGTCCGCGATCCAGTACGCGATCAAGCGGGAGGCGCTCTAGATGCGCAGGTTCAAAGCCTTCGAGCCCGACTCAACCCCGCGTTGTGACTCGGAGCGACCGGGGGCGACTGGAGCCCCCGGGACTTCGGGCGTGAGCAGCGAAATCCAAGGCTGCTCCAAGGAACTCCAAGAATCTGGGCCTGGGCGACGCGGTAGCCAGCCGGTAGCCCGCCAGCTACCCAGTCCCGGTGCTGACGCGCGGTGCGCGTGTTGGCACCACGAAGGACGGCGACTTGGCTGGACCGAGGACGACCCTTGCCTGCGGCATCCGGCTGATGGTCCGCCTCCGGCCCTGCCTCCCGAGGAGGCCGCGTGACTTCTCAGCCGACGGCGGCAGCCGCGGTTCCTGCCGAGGGTGCTCCGCCGGCCACGCTGCGGTGTGCTGCGGCGGGCTGCGAGCCGCCGCGCCGCGCCACGGAGGAATGCGGGCCCGCGGCCATCCGGCGCGATGGCTCGGGGTCAGGGGGTGGGCATCTGCTGCCCGCCTTCGGGGGCAACGTGGGCAAGGAGGACATGGCATGAGCGTCATCGCTGAAACGCTTCCGGGCCGGAGGGGAGGTATTCGCGGGTTCGCCGTGTCGAATGCTCGCCGCCGCGTCGTTCTTCAGGATTCCGGCACGGTTCCGAAGCGCGAAGTTACCGGCGAATGGGGTGTGCGGTTCGGGACGGCGATGTATCCGGACTACGCGCGGGCGCATCCAACGGCCTGGGATGGCTCTCACGGCGGGTCTTTTCTGACCGCCGATGAGGCGGACGCGCTTGCCGAGTATCTCCGCCGCGCCGCGCAGTGGGCGCGAGCGCAGAACGTCTTCGACCATCCTGATGCCTGATCCTGTCCGCGTCGACACGCTCTCCCGCCCGTCGCTCTACTCGCGGGCGCAACTCTCGCGCGCCGTCCGGATCGCGGAGGCCCTCGGCCGCGGCCGGCGGGTGCTCGTCGAGCCTCCGAGGAAGGAGACCCCGTGAGTTGGTGGT
>DATMVH010000681.1:0-4539 GCA_035563395.1 Solirubrobacteraceae bacterium | reverse complement strand
GCCCGGGCCCGGCGCGACGCAGCCGGACGCCGCGCCCGCCCCGTCCGAGCCCGCCTGACCGCCGCGCCCCGCGGACCTCAGTGGATCCGCGACCCCAGCGGCACGTCGGTGTCGGGCGCGAGCAGAATCACCCGGCCCTGGGCGTCGCTCGCGCCGAGGCACAGCACCTCCGACATGAACGGCCCGATCCGCCGCGGCGGGAAGTTCACGACGGCGACCACGAGGCGCCCCTCGAGCTCCTCCCGCCCGTAGTTCGTGATCTGCGCGGAGGAGCGCTTCACGCCGATCTCCGGGCCGAAGTCGATCGACAGCTTCCACGCCGGCTTGCGGGCCTCCGGGAAGTCCTCGACCGCGACCACGCGGCCGACCCGCATGTCGACCGCCAGGAACTGGTCGAACTCGATGGGGTCCGTCATCCGCCGATGGAGAACAGAGCCTCGAGGTCGTGCTTGGAGAAGACCTCGAAGGCGACCATCGTGTGCGTCCGGCGGATCCCCGGCACGCGCGAGAGGCGTCCCGTGACGGTCTCGGCGATCTCCTCCGGCGTCCGCACCCGCAGGATCGCCACGAAGTCCCACTCGCCCGTGACGGAATAGGCCTCTCCCACGCCCTCCACGTCGGCCAGCGTCCCGCCGAGCTCGGCCATCGCCTCGCGCTCGGCCTCGATCAGGACAACCGCGTGGGTCATGCCGTGTGCGTCTCCCCGGGGGCAAGGACGACGACCTTCGAGTCCGTGGCGGCCTCCACGTCGGCCTTGAAGGCCTGCGCGTCCGTCTCGATCGGCGGGAACGTGTCGTAGTGGATCGGGATGACCGTCCCGGCGGCCACGAACTCGCAGGCCGTCACCGCGTCGTAGCGGTCCATCGTGTAGTGGCCGCCGATCGGCACGAGCGCCACGTCCACCTTGTCGCCCCGCCGGGCGATGAGCTGGAGGTCGGAGAACAGGCACGTGTCGCCGAGGTGGTACACGAGGCGGCCGCCGAAGGAGATGAGCAGCCCCGCCGGCGTGCTCACGGTGCCCTTCGGCGAGGTCGAGGTGTGCCACGCGGGCACGAGCTTCACCCAGCCCCACTCGAACGTGACGGTGCCGCCGAGGTTCGGGTCGTAGGTCTCGATCCCCTCCTCGGCGATCTCGTTCGCGAGCTCGGCGATGGCCAGGACCGGGGCGCCGGCGCGCTTGGCGATGTCCACCGTGTCGCCGAAGTGGTCGGCGTGGCCGTGGGTGAGGAGGATCACCGTGGGCTCGAGCTCGTCGTGCGCGACGGCGGCCTTCGGGTTCCCGCTGAGGAACGGATCGACGAGGATGCGCGTGCCGCCGTCCGAGAGCTCGAACGCCGAATGGCCCAGGTAGCGGATGTCCATGAGCGTCAGTCCTTTCGGTCGGTGAGCGTGTGGGCCAGCTCATACCCCACCGCCACGCCGATGAGCATGCTGACGCGGGTCTCCTCGGCGATCAGGCGCTGGACCGCCTCCAGCCGGGCGTCGACGTCCGGCTTGCCGGCCGCCTCCAGCACGGCGGCGCGGTGGGCGGACCCGTACCAGTCAGCGGCCTCGAGCGCCTGGTCGAGGATGCCCTGCAGCTGCGGCGCCGCGGCGGCGACCACGCGCTGGGCCTCCTCCAGCCGGCCGGGCTGCGACAACGCCCCCACCGCGGCGTCGATCTCCGCGTCGGAGAACGCGTGGTCGCGGGCCATCAGCGCTCGCGCAGGCGCGCGAGGACGAGGCCGAGCACGATGCCGGCCGCGCCGCCGCCCAGCCCGGCGAGCGCGCTCGCGTCCGTCGTCGCCAGCGGCAGCAGCACGAGCAGGACCGCGATGGCGAGCACGCCGAGCAGGTCGGCGTCGTCCTCGCGGCCCGCGCGGCGCCCGAGCACGTCGCGCATCGACCACGCCGCCAGCAGCGCCAGGGCCGCGGCGTTGCCGCCCAGCGCGACCCCGCCGTCGACGGTCGCCGACAAGTACATCCCGGCCGTCCCGCCGAGCAGGAACACGAACAGCGGCGCCCACCAGCCGTGCCGCCGCTCGAGCAGCCAGCCGAAGAGGAAGACGGCGCCGAGGGCGGCGACCTCGTAGCCCGTGCTGCCGTACAGGAACTGGGTCGTGATCAGGCGCCACCACTCGCCGTCGACCGGCCCGGCGAGCAGCAGGTCGGCGAGGACCTGCGTCCGGAAGCGGGCGACCAGCGAGAGGATCGCCGCTGCGAGGACGAGCGCGATGGTGACGTAGGGACGGCGGTCCGCCCGGATCCCCGGGATCTCGCCGTGCCGCAGCGGCTGCAGCCGCGGGCGGGCGCGCCGCGGCGGCTTCGGCGGCTTCGGGACGCCGCCGCGCTCGAGCTTCGGCGCGCGCTTGCGCAGGCGCGTGCCGCAGTACGGGCACTCGGTGATGTACGGCGAGACCTCCGAGCCGCAGCTCTTGCAGATCACGAAGAGGTCCGGCCCGCTCGCCATGGGCATCCGATTCTACGCGCCCCAGGAGGCCGCGGACGAAGTCTCTGCGGCGTGGCGACACGCCGAGTACAACTTGTGGGAACCCACGAACCAGGAGAAGGCCATGGCGCTCGGCTACGACGGCAAGCTGTACATCCTTGCGTTCGACCACCGGGGGTCGTTCCAGAAGAAGATGTTCGGCATCGAGGGCGATCCGACGCCCCAGCAGACGGAGACGATCGCCGACGCGAAGCGCCTGATCTTCGAGGGCATGCAGATCGCCGTGGAGCGCGGCGTCGACGCGGCGGCGACCGGCGTGCTCGTGGACGAGCAGTTCGGCTCGGACGTCCCGCAGCGCGCCAAGGAGGGCGGCCTGAAGCTCTCCATGCCGGTCGAGAAGTCCGGCCAGGACGAGTTCGACTTCCAGTACGACGCCGACTTCGGCGCGCACATCGAGCGGTTCGACCCCGACTTCGCGAAGGTCCTCGTGCGGCTCAACCCGGACGGCGACGCGGAGATGAACCGCCGCCAGCTCGGGCGCCTCAAGGAGCTCGCCGACTGGCTCCACGAGCACGACCGCAAGTTCCTCTTCGAGCTGCTCGTGCCGGCCGAGCCGGGCCAGCTCGACGCGGTCGGCGGCGACTCGGACCGCTACGACCAGGAGCTCCGCCCGGAGCTGATGCGCCGCGCGATCGAGCAGATCCAGGACTTCGGCGTCGAGGTCGACATCTGGAAGATCGAGGGCGTCGACGAGCGCGAGGACGCCGAGATGCTGGCGCAGCAGACGCGCAAGGGCGAGGGCCGCGAGGGCGTCGTCTGCGTGCTGCTCGGCCGTGGCGCCTCCGACGAGAAGGTCGAGCACTGGCTGCGCCAGGCCGCCCCGGTGGAGGGCTTCATCGGCTTCGCGATCGGCCGCTCGATCTGGTGGGACGCGCTCAAGGGCTTCCTCGGCGGCGACCTCGACCGCTCCGCGGCGGCCGAGCAGATCGCCGACAAGTACCTCCGCTTCGTCGAGGTCTACGACGACGCGGAGTCCGCCGCGCGCGTCTGACGCGGCCGCCGCGGCGGCGCCCATCCCGTCCGCCGCCGCGGCGCGCGCACAGGCGTCATAAGATTGCTCCCATGCGCATGCGGCAGTCCTTGGCGGAGATCGAGGAAGCGTTCGCGGAGGAGATGGTCGAGGACCGCGAGCGGCGCGAGCGGCTCGCGCACCGGGCTCAGATGCGCAGCCGGCGCCGGCACCTCGAGAGGGAGCACAAGGCCGGCTCGGTGCGCTTCCTGCTGCTGGTCCTCACGCTCATCGCCACGGCGGTCGTCGTCACGATCGCCATGTTCCAGACGCTCTACTACGTGATGGGCTGACGCCGCGGGGCGCGGCGCTCAGCGGTTCGCGCTCAGACGCTTCAGCGCGTCGTCCACCTCGGCGCGCGCGGAGGCGCCGGCGGTGACGTTTTCCTGCTGGATCTCGAGATAGACCTCCTTGCGGAACACGGGGATGTCCCGCGGAGCCTGGATCCCGATGCGGACCTTCTCGCCCATGATCGAAAGGACGCTGACTTCGATGTCATCGCCGATCATGATCGATTGATTGGACTTGCGCGTCAGTACCAGCACTGTCTGTCGCCTCCCTGCGGAGTCAGCACGTCTGAGTTGAGGGGTCTTACCCCCCCGGGACCCGCCGAAACGACGGGGCATGGAGCGTAGAGGGCAATGTCTCGCGATCCAAGGGTCCTGCACGTGGGCGGGTTCGCTACTCTCCCGGCCTGCATGAGCCGCCGGTCGTTGCGTCCGCAGCTTAACCAGATCCGAGGATGGGTGCGACAAGGCCGCACCGACGCGTGGATCGCCCACCAGCTGGAGGTCACCGTCCAGCAGATCCAGGCGTTCAAGCGCGAACACGATCTGGAGCCCGACGGGGACGCTTCGGGCGACGGCCCGGCCGCCGAGGTCGACCTCCGGGCCGAGGACGACGAGGCGATCGCCGCGCAGCTCGAGGCCGAGGCCGCGCAGCGCGCCGAGGAGGAGGCGCGCGCCGCGGAGGAGGCCGCGCGCAAGGCCGGCGAGGAGGAAGCCGCGGAGGCCGAGCAGGCCGCCCGCCGGGCCGCGGAGGA
>DATMVH010000680.1:0-2407 GCA_035563395.1 Solirubrobacteraceae bacterium | reverse complement strand
GCACCCGCGAGGAGCTGCGCGACCCGGCGCTCCTCGCCCCGCTGGGAGTCGGTCCGGTGCTGCGCGTCGACACGAGCGCGCCGGTCGACGTGCGGCTCGTCGCCGCCGAGATCCGCCGGCTGGCGGCCGGCGCCGCCACGTGTGGGGACAGCCGCATGGGCAGCGAATAGGGACTTCTCCCGATGCGCCCGCCGCCGCGCAAGCGGATCCTTCCGCGGACGGTCTCATCCCCCGACGGAAGGACTTCGATGAGTGTGCAAGTGGCCGACGCGGAGCTCAAGGCGCGCCACCGCTCGATGTGGGCCTCGGGCGACTACCCCTCCATGGTGGAGTCGTGGCTTCTGCCGATCGGCAAGCGGCTGGCCGACGCCTTGCCCCTCGCGCCCGGCACGCGCGTGCTCGACGTCGCCGCCGGCACGGGCAACGCGTCGCTCCCGGCCGCCGCGCGCGGCGCGATCGTGACCGCGAGCGACCTGACGCCGGAGCTGCTGGACGCCGGCCGGCGCCGGGCCGAGGCCGCCGGCCTGGAGCTCGAGTGGGCCGAGGCCGACGCCGAGCGCCTCCCGTTCGAGGACGCCTCGTTCGACGTCGTCATGTCGGCCATCGGCGTGATGTTCGCCCCGCACCACCAGGACGCCGCCGACGAGCTCGTCCGCGTGTGCCGTCCGGGCGGCACGATCGGCCTCCTGAGCTGGACGCCCGAGGGCATGCTCGGGGGCCTCTTCGCGATGATGAAGCCGTTCGCGCCGCCGCCGCCGCCCGGCGCCCAGCCGCCGCCGCTGTGGGGCGGCGAGGAGCACCTGCGCGGCCTGTTCGGCGGTCGCGTGGAGTTCCACACGCTGCAGCGCGAGGTCCTCGAGATCACGGCCTTCGAGAACGCGCGCGACTACGGCGAGCACTTCAAGGCCAACTACGGCCCGACGATCGCCGTCAGGGCGAACGCCGCCAAGCAGGGGCGCGAGGCGGAGTTCGACGCGGCGCTCGAGGCGTTCTGCGACGAGTGGAACCGAGGGACGGACGGCCGCGCGCGGTTCGAGAAGGAGTACCTGCTCGCCATCGGCACGAAGCGCTGATCGCCGGCCGGATCCCGGGCCGTGGACTCCGCGGCCCGGGATGGGATACTCGCGCGCATGGATCGGCCCGGCGCGAGCGACCTCCTCGACAAGGGCTCGCGCGCGCTGGAACGAGCGGAGTGGGAGGCCGCACGCGCGGCCTTCGAGTCCGTGCTCGAGGCCGGCCCGTCCGCCGAGGCGCGCGACGGCCTCGGCCTCGCGCTGTGGTTCCTCGGGCGCATCCCGGAGGGAATCGCCGCCCGGGAGCAGGCGTTCGAGGAGCTGGTGCGGGCGGGACGCGGCGACGAGGCCGCCCGCGTCGCGGTCTGGGTGTCCCACCAGCACCTGATCGCCGGCCGGCGATCGGCGGCGCGCGGCTGGCTCGCCCGCTCCGAGCGGGAGCTCGACGGGACGTCCGCGGGCGTCGGGCACGGCTGGGTGGCCGTCGAGCGCGCCCGTCACTCGGACGACGTGCACGAGCAGATCGCGCACGCGCGCCGCGCGATGGAGCTCGGCCGCGCGGGCGGCCAGCGCGACCTCGAGGTGTTCGCGCTCAGCCTCCTCGGCCGCGCGACGGTGAGCGCCGGCGATCCCGAGGCGGGGATGCAGCTGCTCGAGGAGGCGATGGCGGCCGCGGCGGCCGGCAGCGTCCGGAACGTCCACACGCTCGCCGAGGCGTACTGCAACCTCATCCTCGCCGCCACGAGCGCGGGCGAGTGGGAGCGCGCGACGGAGTGGTGCGAGCTCGTCGACGAGTTCGCGCGCACCCACACGGCCGCGCCGCTGTTCGCGTCGTGCCGCACCGTCCACGCCGACGTGCTGCTCGCGACGGGACGCTGGCCGGAGGCCGAGGACGCGCTCCAGACGGCGCTCGCCACGCACGCCCGCTACATCCCGGAGATGGACGCGCCCACGGTGGCCACGCTCGCCGAGCTCCGCGTCCGCCAGGGGCGCCTGGGCGAGGCGGAGCGGCTGCTCGCCGGCCGCGAGGAGAAGCCGGTCTCGCTGCGCGCGCTCGCCCTCCTGCGCATCGCCGAGGACCGGCCGCGGATGGCGGTGGCGCTGCTCGAGCGCGACCTGCGCGGCACCGAGGGCGACACGATCCGCGCCACCCAGCTCCTCGCGCCGCTCGTCGACGCGCTGCTCGCGTGCGGAAAGACGGAGGAGGCCCGCGCGGCGGCGGACCGGCTCGCCGTGCTCGCCGAGGAGTCGCGGATCCGCCTCGTGGCGGCACGCGCCGACCTCGCCGCGGCGCGCATCGCGCTCGCGACGGGCTCCGGCGCGGACGCCGCCGAGTCGGCCCGGCGCGCGCTTGCGGCGTTCAGCACGCTGCTCATGCCGCTCGACGCCGGCGA
>DATMVH010000679.1:0-3989 GCA_035563395.1 Solirubrobacteraceae bacterium | reverse complement strand
CATGCCGGACGGCGGCGACGAGTCGTGGCGGTGACCGGGCGCTGAGCCGCAGCGGTGACCGGGGCGACGGATCGCGCGGGGATCGGGGCTACACCGCGCCGGCGACGCGCGGCCCTCAGGCGGCTTCGGGAACGAGGTACTGGCGCCAGGTCGACGGGATCGTCGGCGAGGCGAGCTGGATGAACACGTTGGGGCTCGGCATGCGCGGCGTCACGCGCGGGTGCATCCCGACCTGGTGCGGCAGCCGGTCGCCCTTGCGGCGGTTGCACGGCGCGCACGACGCGACGATGTTCTCCCAGTCCGATCCCCCGCCCTTCGAGCGCGGGATGACGTGGTCGACGGTGAGGCTCGTGCGCGCGCCGCAGTACTGGCACTCCCAGCCGTCGCGGGCGAACACCGCGCGGCGGGTGATCTTCCGCTTGTGCGTGTCGCGCGGGATGCGGACGTAGGTCACCAGCCGGATGACGACCGGCTTGGTCATCGACCCGTTCACCCAGTGCAGATCGTGCTGGCCGGTCTCGACGACCTCCGCCTTCGACTTCAGGAGCAGCACGGTGGCGCGGCGCACCGTGCAGACGTTGATCGGCTCGTACGTGGCGTTGAGGACCAGCACGCGACCACCTGACCAACGGCCTGAGCCGTCGGAATCGGATCCGTGCCGCCGGCGGTCTAGCGGCACGGACCCCAGTGGTGCTGGGGGTACGCGCATCGCAGGCCCGGAGTCTAGCCGAGGTCCCCGCGGGAAACCGCCCGTTCCGGCGCCGCGCCGCCCCGCGGTTCGAGCCGCCGCGTACCGGACCCGCGCGTGCGATCCGGCCGGCCCCCGTGGACCGGATCCGCGGCGCTTCCCGGCGTTGCGTCCGGGCCGGTTCAGGAGGCGGCCGGGAACGAGCCGAGGACGCGCACCGCCTCGCAGTGCCCGCGCAATCCCGCGATCGCGCCGGCGACGAGCGGGTCGCGCGCGTCCCCCTCGAGATCGCAGAAGAACATGTAGTGCCCGAGGCCGACGCGCCGCGGGCGCGACTCGATCCGCGTGAGGTTGATCTCGCGCGACGCGAACTCGCCCAGGCACGCGACGAGCCACCCCGGCGCGCGGTCCCCGGCGCCCCAGAAGACGAGCGCCGTCTTGGTCTCGCGGCGCGGCGCGGCGCCCGCGTGTGGGCGATGGCCCGGGGTGGCCGCGCCGTCCACGTGCCGGTCGTCGCCGGCCGGCACGCGCCGCGCCAGCCACGCGAACCGGGTCGCGTTCTCCTCGTCGTCCTCGATCCCCTCGGCGAGGACGACCGCGCCGTAGAGCTCGGCCGCGTGGCGCGTGCCGATGGCGGCGTGCGGCGCGGCGCCGGCCAGCATGTCGCCGGCGGCGACGGCGCGCACGGCGTCGGCGGTCGAGCTCGCGGCCACGATCGCGGCCGCGGGGGCGTGCTCGCGGAGGAATGCCGCGCACTGCGCGCTAGCCTGCGGGTGCGAGTGGACCGTCCGGATCTCGTCCGGAGCGACGCGATCGGCCGCCGCGAGGCAGTAGCTGACGCGGTGGACGAGCTCGCCGACGATGACGACGTCGGGCGCGTCGAACACCAGGGCGTCGAGCGTCGCGCCGACCCCGCCCTCGCGCGAGTTCTCGATCGGCACGAGGGCACGGGGCAGCTCGCCGGTCTGCACGGCGCGGACCGCGGCCGCCACCGTGGGGAGCGCGACCGGCTCCCAGTCGCCCGGGGCGGCGGCCAGCGCGGCGTGCGAGTTCGTGCCCGACGGCCCGAGGAAGCCGGCGCGCATCAGTCCTCGAGGACGACGGTGCTGCGCTCGCCCGCGAGCGCGAGCCGGATGGCCTCGTCCTCCTCCGGCGACAGCAGGTGCTCGCCGCGGCCCTCGATCACCTGCTTGCAGTACAGCCGGGCGGTCTCCCGGTGCGTGATCGAGGAGAGCACCACGCCGTTGCCGGCGGCGTCGAGCAGCGCCAAGGACGCCGACTGGTGGCCCGACAGCTCGCCGTAGGCGTCGTAGCGGACGAGCGCGCGGTAGGCGATCGCGCCGTCCAACCGGTGCTCGGCGTCGGCCATCCGCGCTTCCAGCCGCTCGGCCACCTCTTCGACGCGTTCGTGCAGGGCGCCGAATGCCTGCTGCAGCGCCGCGGAGTGGCCCACGAGGTCCTTGCGCGCGTTGCCGCCGAGGATCACCCGCTGCTCCGCCCGCAGGCGCCGCACCCGGAGGGCGAGCACGGCGGCCGTCACGAGGGCGACGAGCGCCAGCGCCGCGGCCCCGAGCGCGACGAGGCCCGCCGGTTCGGTCAGCTGATCCACGCCGCCGAGGATAGGCGAGCCGCGGCTCGCCTACTGCTGCGTGAAGACGGCGTCGTACTGCGCGATGTTGTTGTCCGTCATTTCCTCGCCGGGCACCGGGCGGACCTCGACGCGGATCGTCACCGGCTGGTCGATCGGCGGCGGCTCGTCGAGCGCGAGGGTGGCCTCGGCCGTGGTTCCCTGCGGCACCGAATCCACGGTCCGGACGACCCGGATCGGCTGCCCGGCACCCTCGATCCGGAGCACGACCTGGACGTTCGCCTCGTCGTTCTCGCCCTGGTTGGTGAACGTGACGAGGAACTCCGTCGCGGTGACGGGGATGCGGTTCGGCGCGTCCGGCTGCAGCGTCAGGTCCCCCACGGCGACCGAGTCGATCCCGTGGCCGTGGAGACCGGGCGCCGGCTCGCCGCCGTCGACCGTGCCGCCGGCGGCCTGCTGGCCGAGCGCGTCCGCGACGGTGCCCTCGTCCAGCCACTGCGCGCCCGGGAAGAACTGGGACTTCTGGATCGTCTGGCCGCCCACCTCGGCGTCGGCGAGCGCGTCGCGGATGAAGGGATACGTCCGCGTCTCGTGGATCACGTCGGAGACGAGGAAGAGCTGCATCGCGCCGGCGATCTGGCCGATCGCCTGCCCCGCCGCCTCGGGGTCGTCGCTGAGGGCGCTGCGGACGCGCGAGGCGATGGCGGCGAGCCCGTCGCGACGCTCCTCCATCGTGATGAGGAAGGAGCGCTGCGCACCCACCATCTCGTCCGGCACGTCGAGTCGCTTCGCCTGCTCGTACTGCTGCTCGGCCTGGCCGCGGTAGCCGTTGATCGTCGTCTCGAGGTCCGCCGCCGACTCGCTGCCGGGATCGCGCATCAACTCGAAGAAGGGACGGCCGACCTGCGTGTCGGACTCCCGGACGATGGAGGCGACCTCGCGGTTGTAGTCCTTGAGCGCGTTCTCCTTCGCGGACTGCTGGCAGGAGCGGACGACGAAGATCAGCAGGATCGCGATGACGAGGAAGCCGCCGAAGAGCACGGCTTGACGAATCAGCACCGTCCGGCGGTCCGGCGGTGCGGCGCCGCCGCCGGCGGGGCGGCGGGGCCGGACGCGTGTACGGGGCTCGTCGTCCTCGTCGAAGAAGGACAAATGGTCTCCTCAGTCCGCCGCTCCCGGCGGCCATCGTGCGATGGGCGTGAAGGATATGGGGCGGTGCGGCGGGACTCTTCGCCGTCGGGGCGGCCGACCCTTCAGGCGCGACGTGGCGCGAGGCGCGGGCGAACCGGCGCTTGTGGCGGCGCACCGGCGCCTCCGTCGCGCGTCGGGGCAGGCGCGCGGTGCGCGCGGCTGACGCGGACTACGGCATCGCGTGCGCGCACGTGCGCGCGAAGATGCATCGGATGCGTGCCGCGCCGCGGGGCGGCGCCGGCGATGGCGATGGCGGGTGGCGCACGGGCCCTGACTCCGGTCGCGTGCAGGCGGGGTCGGCTCGGGTCATCGCCTGGTCGTTCCGGTGGGCGCTCGGGTGAGGTCGGGGCGACGGGGCTGGTCGCCTGGCCGGCGTGCTCGAGTGCTGGGCCGCCCGAGTGGGGAGGGGCCGTGGGGAGCCGGGCCGTGGGGCTGGTCGCTCGGGCGGGGCCGGCTCCGGTGGCCACGCAGGCCGTCCCGGTCGTTCGGAGGGCGGCGCCGTGCTCCTGAACCCGCGCGTGC
>DATMVH010000678.1:0-2292 GCA_035563395.1 Solirubrobacteraceae bacterium | reverse complement strand
CGACGACGTCGGCGCCCGCGTCCGCGAGCGCCAGCGCCATGGCGGCGCCGAGGCCGCGCGCCGCGCCGGTGACGATCGCGGCCCGGCCGCGCAGCGAGAAGCGGTCCGAGGAGGTCATTCCCGCAGTCGTCAGGTCTTCCGGCGGTACAGCCGCACGGTCAGCGGCGCGAAGATCGCGGTGAGCGCCGCCGACATGGCGACGACGAGCGCGACGTCGCCGAACGCGGCGGTGCCCGCCATCAGGTCGCGCGTGGCCGTCACGAGGTGGGAGATCGGGTTGACGTCGACGAACCACTCGAGCCCGGCGGGGAGCGTCGACGGCGCGACGAAGATGTTGCTCAGGAAGAGCAGCGGGAACAGCGCCATGAAGCCGCCGTTCAGCACCGCGTTGGGCGAGCGCATGACCAGCCCGACGGTGGTGAAGACCCACGCGAGCCCGAAGGCGAACACGACGACGAGCAGCATCGCGGCCAGCACGCCGCTGAGCCCCGCCTCCGGGTCGAACCCCATGACGACGCCGAGCACGACGACGAGCGTCGCCGCCACGACGTAGCGGACGCTGTCGCCGAGCACCGGGCCGACGAGCGGCGCGGGCGCCCAGATCGGCAGCGACCGGAAGCGGTCGATCACGCCCTTCGTCACGTCGGTGTTGAGCGCGACGCCCGAGTAGACGGTCGTGAACAGCACGGACTGCACGAGGATGCCCGGAAGGATGAACTGCAGGTACTCGCCCGTGGAGCCCGCGACCGCGCCGCCGAACAGGTAGGTGAACATCAGCAGGAACAGGACCGGGGTGAGCGTGACGTCGATGAGCTGCTCCGGGACGTGCTTGATCTTGAGGATCGCGCGCCACCCGAAGGCGAGGCAGGCCGCGAGCGCGCCGGCGCGCGGCGGGCGGGCGCCCGAGGCGAGCGCCGCGTGCAAGGTGCGGTCGGCGGTCGCGGGGCGCGCGGGCGGGGTGGTCGGTACGGCGCTCATACGGCCGCCTCCTCCTGCATCGCGGCGTCGTCTTCGGGTTCGGCGTCGTCGGCGGGATGGCCGGTCAGGGCGAGGAACACCTCGTCGAGGCTGGGCTGCCCGAGCGAGAAGTCGGCGAGCGCGACGCCGGCGCGCGAGAGCTCGCCGAGGGCGTCGGCGGCCCGCTCGGGGTCGGCCACGGCGACGGACAGCGCGGCGGGATCGGGCTCGAGGTGGACGTGCGCGTCGAGGGCGCGGGCGAGCACGCGCTCGGCCTCGCCGCGCTGCTCGGGCTCGAGCAGGCGGACGTGCAGCGAGCCCTCGCCGACCGAGGCCTTCAGCCGCGCCGGCGTGCCCTCGGCGATCACGCGGCCGTGGTCGATGACCGCGATCCGGTCGGCCAGCTGGTCGGCCTCGTCGAGGTACTGGGTGCAGAGCAGGACGGTCGTCCCCTCGCCGACGAGCGCGCGGACGATGTCCCACACCTGGTTGCGCGATCGCGGGTCGAGGCCCGTCGTCGGCTCGTCGAGGAACATGAGCTGCGGGGTGACCACGAGGCTCGCGGCGATGTCGAGCCGCCGCCGCATGCCGCCCGAGTAGTGCTTGACCTGGCGGCCGGCCGCGTCGGCGAGGCCGAAGGCGTCGAGCAGGTCGGTCGCGCGGGCCCGGCTGGGCTTGCGGCCGAAGCCGAGCAGCCGCGCGAGCAGCACGAGGTTCTCGTAGCCGGTCAGGTCCTCGTCAACGGACGCGAGCTGGCCGGTCAGGCTCACGAGCCCGCGGACGGTGTCGGCCTCCGCGATGACGTCGTGGCCGAGGACCCGCGCGCTGCCGCCGTCCGGGCGCAGCAGCGTGGCGAGCATGCGGATGGTGGTGGTCTTGCCGGCGCCGTTCGGCCCGAGCACGCCGTAGACGGTGCCGGTGGGCACGGACAGGTCGACGCCGTCCACGGCGCGGGTGTCGCCGAAGGACTTGACGAGGGCGGACGCCTCGATGGCGAGCGTGGGGAGCGATGTCACTGGGGCGGCCTCACGAGGGAGTTTCCAGCAATGACCCCATGGTGCGCGAAAACTCATCGGCTGGAGGGCCGGTTAACCGCACCGCGCGGCTCCGCGGGTGTCAGGCCGCGGGCAGCGGGGCGCCGCCGCGCTGCGTCGTCGATGGCGGTCGGCCCGTGCCGGGCGGGTGGGACGGACGGCCGCGAGGCCGGTCGCTTCGATCGCGAGTGGGTTCTGGGTGGTCATCGGGCTCCTTGGGGAGGGTGCGTGCCTAATACGACGGGTCGCGGCTGGTGAACTCATCGCGACGACCGTAAGACCTGAAGCGTGGTTGAAGTCA
>DATMVH010000677.1:0-3066 GCA_035563395.1 Solirubrobacteraceae bacterium | reverse complement strand
CGACGCCGGCGCCGGGGTGGGGGCGGGGCGCGGCGCGGCCGCCGGCTCGCGGCCGTCGCTGCTGCGGACGGCGAACACGGCGAGGAAGGCGACCACCGCCGCCACCAGCGGCGCCAGCTTCAGTCCGGCCATCATCGCGTTCCGCTTAGAGCCAGTCTTCCGTGACGGAGTGCACTCGGGGGTGCATCCTAGGCGCGCCGGCGCCGACGGACAATCCACCAACCCGCACTACACTTCGTGAAGTCATGGCGCAGCAGCTTGGGAACCGGCCGTGCGGGGGCCGCTATGGCGACCTCGTGCAGTCCATCGGCAACACCCCGCTCGTCGAGCTCAAGCGGCTCTCGCCGAAGCCCGGCGTCCGCATCTGGGCGAAGCTCGAGTCGCACAACCCGACCGGCTCGATCAAGGATCGCGTCGCCCGCGCGATGATCGAGGACGCCGAGGAGAAGGGCGCCATCGCCCCCGGCCAGACGATCCTCGAGCCGACCTCTGGCAACACCGGCATCTCGCTCGCGATGATCTGCCGGCGCAAGGGCTATCCGCTCAAGGTCGTGATGCCGGCCAACGTCACGCCGGAGCGCACCCAGCTGCTGCAGATGTACGGCGCCGAGATCGTCTACTCGCCGGGCGACCAGGGCTCCAACGGCGCTGTCGCCATGGCGCTCGAGATGGCGGAAGCCGACGCGTCGTACTACATGCCGTACCAGTACGGCAACGCGGCGAACCCCGGCGCCCACTACAACGGCACGGCGAAGGAGATCCTCGAGGAGCTCGACGAGATCGCCGCGTTCGTGGCCGGCCTCGGCACCGGCGGCACGCTGATGGGAAACGGCCGCCGCTTGCGCGAGGAGCTCGGCGACGCGGTGAAGATCGTCGCCGCGGAGCCGATGCAGGGCGAGCCGGTGCAGGGCCTGCGCTCGCTCGACGACGGCTTCATCCCGCCGATCATCGACCTCTCGCTGCTCGACCGGAAGATCTTCGTCACCAACCACGACGCGATCGTCTGGACGCGCCGGCTGCTCGACGAGGAGGGCATCTTCGCGGGCGTGTCGTCCGGCGCCATCGCCTCGATCGCGGTGCGCATCGCCAACGAGCTCGACGAGGGCAACGTCGTGTTCATCGTCTGCGACGACGGCTGGAAGTACCTCTCGTCCGGCATCTACACGCGCCCGGTCGACGAGATCGAGAACCTGGACTCCACGGTCTGGTGGTGACGCCGGCGGGCGGGCCCGCCGGCCTGTCCCGCCGCCGCTTCCTCGAGGCGGGCGCGCTCACGGGCGCCGCCCTGCTGCTCGGCGCGTGCGGTGCCGAGGTTGCGCTGCCCTCGCGGCGCGCCGAGGCGCGCGTCCTCGCCGGGCTGCTCGCGCGCGAGCGGGCGGCGATCGCCGGGCTCGGCGCCGCGCTGGAGACGCTCGAGGGCGCCCGGGCAGCGCAGGTCCGCGGGCTGCTGGCCCATGACCGGCGCCACGCCGCCGTGCTGGGCGAGGCGCTGCGCGTCCGCGGCACCCCGCCGTCCGCCGCCCCGGCCGCGCGGGCGACCGGATCGCTCGAGCGTGCCCTCGCGGACAAGGAGGCGGCGCTCGCCGCGTACGTCCAGGCGCTCGGCGGGATCGCCGACGCGCCGCTGCGCGTGCGGCTCGCGGAGACGGCGGCCGCGGAGGCCGAGCACGCCGCCGTCCTGCGCATGCTCCTCGGCGCCGACCCGGTGCCGGGTGCGTTCGGGGGGATCGCGTGACCCTCGTCGGCGAGCGCGTCCTGTGGCACTTCGCCGAGGCGCGGACGGACACCGACCTCGTGCGGGCGTCCGTGTGGCTCGAGCAGCTCGCGGTCCTCTGCTACGAGCGCGGGGCGGGCGGCCTCACCGGCGCGGAGCGGGAGCTCGCGGAGCGCTTCGCGGGCCACGAGCGCGCACACGCGACCGCGATGGAGACCGTCCTCCAGGGCCTGACGGTCACGGTGCGCAACCGGCCGGTGGGCGAGGACGTCGACTGGCACCTGCCCGGCCTCGGGACGGGACCGCGCGAGCGCACGCTGGAGCAGCTCGCCGAGCTCGAGGGGTGGATGCTGGCCGGCTACCGCGACATGGTGCGCCGCACGACGGAGCTGGCGATCCTGCGCAGCGCCGGCGGTGTCATGGCCGGCGCTGCGCAGCACCTCGCGGTGCTCCGCGACGCGCTCGGACGGCCCGCGGCGCCGTCCGCCTTCGAGCGCGGCGGCGGCCTCCCCGGACGGCCGTGAACGCCGCGTGGCCCGGGCGGTCAGGCGATACCCTGTTGCACACGCCACTCAAGGGAAGCGGTAACCACCCATGCCTTTCAACGTCGGTCCGCTCGAGCTCGTCATCGTCCTCGTCATCGCCCTGATCATCCTCGGCCCCAAGCGGCTCCCCGAGGTCGGCAAGTCGATCGGCAACGGGATGCGCGAGTTCAAGGACGCCATCAGCGGCAGCGGGAAGAAGGACGACGACGACGACGAGGACGAGGTGCAGCGCCTCGAGACGACCGAGCGCGCGTAGCGCGCCGGCGCCCGCGGGACCCCTGCTAGCGTCGCGCGCCGCCATGCGCATGCCCCGCTCCATGCTCGACCGCATCGTGGCGCAGGCGCGCGAGGAGGCGCCGAACGAGTGCTGCGGCATGATCGCGTCGCGCGACGGCGTCGCCGTCTCGCTGCACCCGGCGCGCAACGCGGCGGCGAGCCCGCTTCGGTACGAGATCGACGGAATGGAGCAGTACCGGATCCAGTCGGCGATCGAGGACGCGGGGCTCGACCTCGGCGCGATCTACCACTCCCACACGCGGTCGGCGCCCGTGCCCTCGCAGACGGACATCAACCTCGCCTTCTATCCCGACGCGCTGTACGTGATCGTCGGCGTCGCCGGCGAGGAGGCGGACGTCCGCGCGTGGCGGATCGCCGGCGGCGAGGTGGAGCCGGCGGCGCTCGAGGTCGTGGAGGACTGATGGCCGATCCGCTGGTGTGCCCCGGCTGCGGCGCCGGCGGCACGCCGCGGGAGCGGTTCTGCTCGCGGTGCGGCTCACCGCTCGTGATGGCCGCGCCCGGCGAGCCGCC
>DATMVH010000676.1:0-5231 GCA_035563395.1 Solirubrobacteraceae bacterium | reverse complement strand
GATCGAGCTGCGGCTCACAGGCAACGGGCTCCCGGTCGGCGACATCACCGTCCGGCCGCGGGCGGAGCGGATCACTGCCGACGGCGCCGTCGAGATCGTGCGCAAGCACACCCGGCTCACCCACGAGGGCAAGGCCGTCGTCGCCCGCCTCGCGGTCCGGCTCGACGACAGCCTCGCCGGCCGGACGCTCAGGGCCGAGGTCGAGGCCACCGACCGGCGCGGGCGCAGGCGGCTCGAGCGCGACGCCGGCACGGTCCGCGTCGCCGAGTAGCTCTCCTGGGAGCAGCCGAGCCGTGGGGGTCGCCGACAGCGGCGGCCCCCGCCGCGCGGCTCGCACGACACGCCCACGACTCCACACCGCGGTCGCTTCCCGCCTGCGAGGCGCGTGCCGCGATGAGCGCGGGAAGGCGCCACACGACCAGCACCGACCCCCCATGACCAAAGGAGCACCGCACATGACCACCGCCGCATCCATGAACACCGGCGAGCTCGAGCTCTGGGTCGAGCGCGCGGGCGCTGGCCCCGACGTCCTGCTGATCGCCGGCCTCGGCGACCCAGCCGAGCGTGGCAGCTCCAGCTCGACGCGCTCGCCGACCGCTACCGACTCACCGCCTTCGACAAGCGCGGCGTCGGACGCACGTCGCTGTCCGAGGGGACACTGTCGCCGGCCACCATGGCCGACGATGCCGCACCGCTGCTGCGCTCGCTCGAGATCCCGGCCGCTCACGTGGCCGGCTTCTCGATGGGCAGCGCGATCGCGCAGGAGCTCGCGCTGCGCCACCCGCAGCTGGTGCGCAGCCTGGTGCTGGTGAGCACCTACGCTCGCCCCGACGCCCTCTTCCGCTCCCAGCTGACCTTCTGGCGCTGGCTGGCGGAGGCGGCGCCGAGCGAGCGCGCCTCTTCGAGGCGTTCTTCACCTGGGTCTACACCCCGCGCGCGCAGGCGGACGGTTCGGTGGACCAGATCGTCGAGCAGGCGCTGGCCTTCCCGCAGCAGCAATCCCTGGAGGCGTTGCAAGCGCAGGTCGACGTGTGCCTCGCGCACGACAAGGCGGACCGCCTCTCGGACATCGCCGCGCTGACCCTCGTGCTCGCCGGCGAGTTCGACACCATCCTGCCGCCCCGCTGCGGTCGCATCGTCGCCGACGGAATCCCGAACGCCCGCTTCGAGGTCATGGCAGGTGAGGCCCACCAACCCTTCCCGGAGGTCCCGGACGAGTTCAAGGCGCGCGTCGACGCCTTCTGGCGCGAGGTCGACGACCGCGGCTGATACTCCGCCTGCCGGCATGTCCGAGAAT
Source organism: Solirubrobacteraceae bacterium (assembly GCA_035563395.1). Classification (GTDB taxonomy): domain Bacteria; phylum Actinomycetota; class Thermoleophilia; order Solirubrobacterales; family Solirubrobacteraceae; genus DASQMT01. The sequence continues at coordinate 3,934 of DATMVH010000676.1, read as the reverse complement.
GCCCTTTCCCGGACACGACCTCGAGGCACGACCCTAGGAGCAGAGCCGCATCCCTGTCGGGCGCAGGTGAAGTGGCACGGCTCGCGCAGGTCGAGTGGCACAGCTCGACGGCCTCCAGGCCGTGCCGTCTGCGGATCCGCTTACGGCACAGGTGCTCCTGCGGCGAGGGGCGCCGCTGGTTCGCGCGACGGCGCGACGAGTACTCGACCATTCGCACTCGACCGGCTCGTGAGCTTGGCCGATCTCTCGAACGGAACGAGGAGCGGTGCGGACGCGCCGCGTGCAGGCGGCCGTCCGTCCGATAAGTGCTGGTCTCGACCCGACTCCCCGGGACCGGCGTGCTGATCTGCACGTAGCGACCGGCGGCCCGTCGGCCCGCCCGGCGCGAGCAACTGCGCGACCTCGGTCGGCCCGCCCAAGGGAACTCAGCGCCCGCGATCACGGGCGCCTTGCGGTCGACCGTGGTCGCGGCGGCCGGGAGGGGCCGCTTGATCACGGTCCACTTGTGCTAGACGGGATGCGGGGGTGGCTCGGAAGACGTCGATCAGCTCGGCGACTCGGGCCGCGTCGCCGCTGAGCCGGATATCGCGCGAGGGGAGGCGTCGCCGTGCCGGCGGCTTCGTGACGAAGCTGGCCAACGCGCCGGCGGTCGTGTCGACGACGACGTCAGGGCGGCGACCGTCCTCCACGAGCGACCAGCGCTCGCCATCAAATGCCAGCGTGAATGAGCGCTTCGGCTCGCTGAACCCGAAGCGCCAGACCGGCTGGCGAGCCGGCTTGGGCGCGACTTCGTTGAGCGCGACCTCGATCCCGGCGATGAGGTGCTCGGGGTGCACGGTCTCATCTGGTGCGAGTGGGTGGCGCTCGTACTTGAGCCCCCACGCCAGGAGAGCCTCGAGGACGGGAGCGAGGTCGCGGCCCTTGGCGGTCAGCTCGTACCAGACCTCGCGGCGGCCCGGCTGCTGGTGCCGCTCGACGATGCCCGCGTGCTCGAGCCGCCGGAGACGGATCGTCAGCCACTTGGGCGTCACGTTCGTCAGCAGCCGCTGGAGGTCGCCGAAGCGGCGCGGTCCGTCGAGGAGGTCGCGAACGATCAGCAACGACCAGCGCTCGCCGACGGTCTCGAGCGCGCGCGCCGCCAGGCAGAAGTGCCCGTAATGCGTCGTCATCGCTTGACACACCTTAGCGCGCTCTGGTATCACAAAGATACTTTCTTCAAGATATCAAATGGGTCGAGACGATGCTCGGGCGGCTGGCACATCTCGCCGATAGGCGAGCGAAATCAGTGGTGATCCTTGGGCTGGTGCTCCTCGTGGTCGGCGGCGCGCTCGGCGGCGGCGTCGCGAAGCGGCTGGACCCGTTCGGAGCCGACGATCCGACGACCCAGAGCGTGATCGCCGACCGCCAGCTGCAGAAGGCGGGCTACCGGGAAACCGGCGTGGTCGTGCTGGTGCGGGACGTCGACGCACGGGCGGACGCTCGCCGCGAGCGGATCGCGGCGATCGCTCGTCGCCTGCGTGGCGATCGCGACGTCGCCGCGGTCGCGAGCTACCTCAGCACAGGCTCGCGCGACTTCATCTCTCGCGACGGACGCTCGACGTACCTCGCCGTCGCCCTGCAGCCGACCGGCGACCGCGCGCGCCAGGACGCGGCGGACCGGATCGCCGAGGCGGTCGCGCGCACGCCCGGGGTCAGCGTCGGTGGACCGGCGCTCGCCGAGCGTCAGGTCAACGAGCAGGTCGAGCGCGATTTGCGCACGGCCGAGCTGTACGCGTTCCCGCTGCTGTTCGTGCTCTCGCTGCTGTTCTTCCGCAGCCTGGTCGCCGCGCTCCTGCCGCTGCTCGTCGGCGGCCTGGCGATCATGGGCACGTTCCTGGCCCTGCGCCTGGCGAGCGAGCTGAGCTCCGTCTCGATCTTCGCCCTGAACGTCGCCACCGGCCTCGGACTCGGGCTCGCGATCGACTACAGCCTGTTCATCGTCTCGCGCTACCGGGAGGAGATCGCCCGGACCGGGCCGGGGATCGAGGCGATGCGGCGCACGCTCGCGACCGCCGGCCGGACGGTGCTCTTCAGCTCGCTGACCGTCGCCGGCGCGCTCGCCTCGCTACTGGTGTTCCCTCAGCGCTTCCTCTACGCGATGGGCATCGCCGGCGTCTTCGTCGCCCTGATCGCGGCCGCGATCTCGCTCACGCTCCTGCCCGCCGTCCTGACCCTGCTCGGCCGCCGCGTGAACGCGTTCGCGCCGGCGTTCCTCGCCCGCCGCGCCGAGCGCGACGCGCGCCCGCTCGCCGACGGCTTCTGGTATCGCTTGGCAAAGATCGTCGCCCGCCGCCCCGCCCGCATCGCCTTCGCCGCGACGGTCCTGCTGGTCGCGCTCGGCCTGCCGTTCGCGGGGATCAAGTTCGCCTCCGTCGACGCGCAGGTGCTCCCGACCTCCGCCAGCGCCCGGCAGGTCGATGACACGCTGCGAGCGGACTTCGCTCCGTACCGCGACACCCCGATCACGCTCGCCGTCGACGGCGGCGCGCGAAAGGCGGCGCGGATCGCCGGCCTCGCCGCGCAGTCGCCGGCGGTCGCCGCCGTCGGGCGGCCCATCCGACTCGCCGACCAGAGCTACGCGATCAACGTGGTCTCCGCCACCGCGCCGCTGAGCGAGCGCAGCCAACAGCTCGTCCACGAGCTCCGCGCCAGCGCCGGCGACACGCGCGTGACCGGTGTCACCGCTCACTACGTCGACCTGCAGCGCAGCTTCGGCCGGCACTTACCGCTGGCGTTCGCGATCGTGGCCGTGCTGACGCTCGCGGTCCTGTTCGCGATGACCGGCTCGCTGATCCCGCCGCTCAAGCAGCTTGTGATGAACGCGCTCGGGCTCAGCGCCATGCTCGGAATCCTCGTCCTGATCTTCCAGGACGGTCGTCTCGAGAGCTTGCTCGGCTACACCAGCCAGGGCGGGCTCGAAGCCCCGCAGCTGCTGCTGCTCTTCGCCGTCGTCTTCGGCCTGTCGACCGACTACGGAGTCTTCCTCCTCGCCCGCATCAAGGAGGCCCGCGACGGCGGCTACGCCGACTCCGAAGCGGTCGCGGTGGGGCTCGAACGCACCGGCCGGATCGTCACCGCCGCCGCGCTTCTCTTCGCCGTCGCGTTCGGCGCCTTCCTGACGTCGAAGATCGTCATTACCAAGCAACTCGGGCTCGGCACCGCAGCCGCCGTCCTCATCGACGCCACCATCACCCGCTCGCTGCTCGTCCCGGCGCTCATGCGGCTCCTCGGACGCTGGAACTGGTGGGCGCCCGCGCCGCTGCGCCGCCTGCACGTACGACTCCAACTCGGCGAGGCATGACCGGCGCCGGACCTCATCTCCTTCCGCGCCGTAAACGCGGATCGGGACGGCGTGTCCCCGCGATGAGAGCGGTGCTCGTCGCCGCTCTCGCCGCCGTGGCCGCCTGCACCGCCGCCGTCGTGGGGATCGGCGCCGCACTCTGGCTGGGTGCCGACGTCGACACCGTGGGAGACCGCCGCTTCGAGCGCAAGCTCAGGATCCCGCCGCTGCTGGAGCCGCGCGTCGATCGGGAAGGCCGCAAGGTGTTCGACCTCGGCCTGCGGGAGGGGCGAACGGAGCTGCTGCCCGGCACGACGACGGCGACCTGGGGCGTGAACGGACCGCACCTCGGGCCGACGCTGCGGGCGGCGCGCGGCGACACGGTGCAGATCCGGGTGACGAACAGCCTGCCCGAGGCCACGACGCTGCACTGGCACGGGATGCACCTGCCGGCGGCAGCCGACGGCGGCCCGCATCAGAGGATCGAGCCGCGCGACACCTGGTCGCCGTCGTGGACCATCGACCAGCCCGCGGCGACGCTCTGGTACCACCCACACCTCATGGGCGAGACCGCGGATCACGTCTACCGCGGGCTCGCCGGGCTGTTCCTGATCG
>DATMVH010000675.1:0-3497 GCA_035563395.1 Solirubrobacteraceae bacterium | reverse complement strand
ACCGCCGGGGCGACCTCCGTCCCGTACAGCTCGATCGCGCGCATGATGCTCCGGTGCGGGAGCGTCCCGACGCTGAACTGGACCAGGAACCGCTGGTGGCCGAAGAGCTCGTGCTGGAAGAGGATCTTCTCGACGACCTCCTGCGGGCTGCCGACGAAGTTCGCGCCGCGCAGGGCGCGCGAGGCCTCGAACTGCGCCCGCGTCATCGGCGGCCAGCCGCGCTCCCGGCCGATCCGGTCCATCGTGGCCTTGAAGGCGGGGAACGCCTCGTCCGCGGCGCGCTGCGAGTCCTCCGCGACGAACCCGTGCGAGTTGATGCTCAGCGCGGGCGCCGGGCGACCCGCGTGCTCCGCCGCCCGGCGGTGGATCTCCGCGAAGCCGGCGAAGCGCTCAGGCTCGCCGCCGATGATGGCGAGCGCCATGGGCAGCCCGAGCAGCCCCGTCCGCGCGGCCGACTGCGGCGTCCCGCCGACCGCCACCCACACCGGCAGCGGCTGCTGCACGGGGCGCGGGTAGACGCCGAGGCCGTCGAGCGCCGGCCGGTGCCGCCCGCGCCACGTGATCCGCTCGGAGTCGCGCAGGGCGAGCAGGAGCTCGAGCTTCTCCGCGAACAGCGCGTCGTAGTCCTGCAGGTCGTGGCCGAACAGCGGGAAGGACTCGATGAAGGATCCGCGCCCGGCCATGATCTCGGCCCGCCCGCCCGAGAGCAGGTCCAGCGTCGCGAAGTCCTGGAACACGCGCACCGGGTCGTCGGACGAGATGACGCTGACGGCGCTCGTGAGCCGGATGCGCTGCGTGCGCACCGCGCCGGCGGCGAGCACGACCGCCGGCGAGGACACCGCGAAGTCGGGCCGATGGTGCTCCCCGACGCCGAAGACGTCGAGCCCCACCTGGTCGGCCAGCTCCATCTCCTCGACGAGATCGCGCAGGCGCGCCTGCGGGCTGATCGCACGGCCGGTCGCCGGGTCCGGCGTCAGTTCGGCGAACGTGTAGATCCCCAGTTCCATCGGGTCTGAGGATGGCAGCACCCGGTCCCGCGGCCGTTTTGCTAGTTTGCCGCACTCTTCCCTCACGTCAGGGTAGAGACGGGAGATGGCGCGATGGATCGCAGTACGACACGGACGAACAACTTCGATTTCTTGCGGCTCGTCGCAGCGCTCGCCGTGCTCGTGTCGCACGCCTTCGCGCTCACCGGCCGGGCGCAGCCGGCGGTCGGGAGCCACGAGCTCGGGACCATCGGCGTCTGGGTGTTCTTCGGGATCAGCGGCTACCTCATCGCGCAGAGCTGGACGCTCGACCCGACGCTGTGGCGCTTCCTTGCCAAGCGCGCGCTGCGCATCTTCCCCGCGCTCGTCACCGCGTTGCTGCTCACCGTCCTCGTCATCGGGCCGCTGTTCACGACGCTGCGGCCGGGCGAGTACTTCGCGGATGTCCGAACGTGGTCGTACCTGCTCGAGGGCGCGGCGCTCCGCACGCCGACGGAGCTCCCGGGTCTCTTCGCCGCCAATCCCTACCCCCGCCAGGTCAACGGCTCGCTCTGGACGCTCGCACCCGAGGCATGGGCATACCTCGCCGTGTCGGCCGTCGGCCTCGCGGGCGGCCTCCGCCGCCGCTGGGTGGCGCCGGCGATCGCCGCGCTCCTCGTCGTGGCGCCGCACGACCCGACCGGGCTGATCCCGTGGCCGCGCGAGATCTGGCTTCTGCAGGCCTTCGCCGTCGGCGCCTCGCTCTACGTCCTGCGCGACCGCGTCCCGTGGCACGGCGGCATCGCGCTCGCGCTCGTGGCCGCGTTCGCGCTCGCGCCCTCGCCGGTGCAGCTCAAGCTCGCCGTCGTGGCCATCCCCTACGCCGCGGTGTGGGTGGGCGAGCACGGCCCCGCCGCCCTCCGGCGCATGACGCCGCGTGGCGACTACTCCTACGGCATCTACCTGTACGCCTGGCCGGTCGGCCAGGCGACGGCGGCGGCGTGGGACGGCGTCGGCGTCGCAGCCCTCATCGGGGTCAGCCTGTTCGTCGCCTGGCTGCTGGCGATCGCGTCGTGGCACGTCGTCGAGCGCCCCGCGCTGAACCTCAAGCGCGCGCTCGGCGCGCGCCCCGCGCCGCGGGCCGTGATCGTCGCGGAGCGTGCGCATCTCGCCCCCGCCGATCCGGCGTGACGGACCGGCGCGCCGGCGGGGAGCCCGTCCCCGCCGGCGCGCGGCGTCCGGCTACTGCAGGAAGCCGGCCTCGCAGGACAGGACCTCCTGCTCGCGGATGTCGCGGTTCGCTGTGTCGGTCCCGTCGCCGCAGAACAGCGTGTCGAGCTCGCGGTCGGCCGCGCCGATCGTGTCGTCGCCGCCGTTGGCGCGGACGCGGTCGGCGCCTTCCTGCGGGATCAGCAGGTCGTTCACGGCCCCGCCGACCAGCTCGTCACCGCCGCGGCCGCCGATGAGCGTCATCGGCGTGGTCGACGCGCCGCTGACCGCCAGCTTGTCCCCGGCCGAGCCACCGATCAGCGTCTCCATCTCGCGCACCGTGTCGCGTTCCCCCGCCTGCCCGTCGTCGTTGTCGAACAGGTTCGAGGTGACCTCCACGCGCACGGAGCGCTTCTGGTACGTCATCGTGTCGGCCGAGCCGTCGGTGCCGCCGAAGATCCGGTCCGCGCCGTCCGGCGCCGTGCCGGCCTCGAAGATGTCCGGCCCGCCGAGGCCGGTCAGCGTGTCGTCGCCGGCCAGCCCGTCGTAGCGCTCGAACTGCAGCGTGCTCGAGCCCTCGAGCGTGTCGTTGAACCGGGACCCGACGAGGTTCTCGACGTCGGAGGAGATGTTGTCGCGGTCGCCGAGCCGCCCGTCGGACGCACCGCCGTTCTTGTTGACCCGCACGCCGGCGCTGGCGTGACGGTAGTCGGCCGTGTCGCGGCCGGCGTTGCCGAAGTACCGCACCTCGGAGACGCCCTGGGCGAAGCCGCCGAGATAGAGGTCGTCCCCGGAGCCGGCGTCCACGGTGATCGGGAAGGCGATCTCGGTGAACACGTTGTCGTTCATGTTGCCGAGCGAGGCGTGGAGCGTCGCGCCCTTCACGCAGCGCACGCGGTTGGAGTCGATGTTGTTGCAGTTCGGGCTCGTCTCCGTGATGGGAACGACATCGTGCAGCACCGTCGCGCCCGTGGCGTCCTTCGCGATGCGCAGGCCGTTGGTCTCGTTGGCGGCGGCCTGGTACTGGATCGTGCTGCCGGTCATCTGCAGCGTCGCGGCCTGCGCCGCGCCGGGCAGGACGGTCGCGGCCAGCGTGGCCGGCACGAGGGCCGAGGCCAGCGCGAGCCGCCGGACGCGGCGCCGGCGCGGGACGTGCGTGGTACGTGACATCGGATGCTCCTGGGTGGTGGGCATGGACGCGGCCGCCCGTCTGCGACCGTCGCCTCCCAGGACGCGGCGCGCCCTACGGCGCGCTTACGGCCGGCTCACCGCACGCCGTGAGCTCGGCGCGCGCCAGAGCCGCGGCGGCCTCGACGTCGAGGC
>DATMVH010000674.1:0-2470 GCA_035563395.1 Solirubrobacteraceae bacterium | reverse complement strand
CGGCGACGGCTCCGCCGCCAGGGCCCGCTCCACGCGCGCCATCAGCGCCTCGACGATCGCGTGCTCGTAGCTCGCGGCGAGGTCCGCGGCGCGCCGCGCCGTTTCCTCCTCGCCCAGGTCGCGCACGGTGTAGAGCAGCGCCGTCTTGAGGCCCGCGAAGGAGAAGTCGAGCCCGGCGACGCGCGCGCCCGTGGGGAAGGCGAAGGCCTCCGGGTCGCCGCCGGCGGCGAGCCGCGAGAGCGCCGGGCCGCCCGGGTAGCCGAGGCCGAGCAGGCGCGCGCCCTTGTCGAAGGCCTCGCCCGCGGCGTCGTCGAGCGTGCGGCCGATGACCTCGTAGCCGTGGTGGTCCCGGACGCGGCCGAGCAGCGTGTGCCCGCCCGAGGCGATCAGGCAGACGAACGGCGGCTCCATCGGCTCGGGGGCGAGGAAGTTGGCCGCCACGTGGCCCTGCAGGTGGTCGACGGGGACGAGCGGCAGCCGCCGCGCGGCGGCGAGCGCCTTGGCGGTCGCCACGCCGACCAGCAGCGCGCCGACGAGCCCCGGGCCCTGCGTCACCGCGACGGCCTCGACTCCGCCGAGATCCGTTCCGGCCGTGGCGAGCGCGTCGTCGACGACGGCGTTGACGAGCTCGAGGTGGTGGCGCGAGGCGATCTCCGGGACGACGCCGCCGAAGCGGTCGTGCACGCCCTGGGAGGAGACGACGTTGGAGCGGATCTCGCCCGCGCGCGTGACGACGGCCGCGCACGTGTCGTCGCAGGAGGTCTCGAGCGCCAGGATCGTCACGCGCGCGCGGCGTTCGGCACGTCGTCGAGCGTCCCGCGCAGCGTCGCGGGGGTGCGCCACATGACCACGGCGTCCTCCCCGTTGTCGTGGTAGTAGCGCCTCCGCACGCCGGCCGCGCGGAACCCGAAGCGGTCGTAGAGCTCCTGCGCCCCCGCGTTCGAGCGGCGCACCTCGAGCGTGTACTGGGCGTCCGGGTCGTCCACGCGCTCGAACAGGCGGGTGAGCAGCGTGGACGCGATCCCGAGCCGCCGCCGGTCCGGGTCGACGGCGACGTTCATGACGTGCCACACGGTGTCGTAGCGCGCGCAGACCAGATAGCCGGAGAGGCGGCCGTCCAGGAAGGCCGCGAGGCAGATCCCCGAGGGCTTGGAGAGCTCCAGCACGAACATCGCGAGCGACCACGGCGTGGGGAAGGCGCGCCGCTCGATGGCGACCACCTGCGGGAGGTCGGCGTAGGCGAGGCGGCGGACGTCGATGGCGGCGGCGGGGGGTGCGGTCATCGCTGCGGTGGCTTGGCGTCTGGCTCTCGGCGGTAGTCGGGAAGGAGGGCGTCGCGCTCGGCCGGCGCTCGCGCCGCGCCCAGCCGGCAGAGCGCGTCGGCCCCGATCCGGTGGACGGAGGAGTCGTCCGCCGGGACCGAGATCCCCGCCCGCGCGAGCTCCTGCCGGAAGCGTACCGCCCCGTCTCCCACGGCCCGCACGGGACGATCCAGCGCGGCGAGGCGGCTCGCGAGGTCGTCCGGGGCGAGCGCGGCGGGCTCGAGCAGCGGCTCCCCGCGGGCGAACGCGGCGGCGAAGACCTCGCCGCGGCGCGCGTCGATCACCGCGGCGACGACCTCGTCGCCGGCTGCGTCCGCGCCAGCCGCGAGCGCGTCGAGCGAGCCGACGGGGACCAGCGGTAACCCGCGCGCCTGCGCGAGCGCGCGCGCGGTGGCGATCCCGATCCGCAGGCCGGTGAACCCGCCCGGCCCGGCGCCGACGGCGATCCGGTCCAGGTCGTCCCACGCCGTCTCGGCGCCGGCCATGGCGTCCTCGGCGAGCGCGAGCAGGCGGGCGGCGTGCTCGCCGCGCGAGCCGGGCGGCGGGTCGTCGCGCGCCTCCACCACGCGGCCGTCCGCGCGCAGGACCGCCGCGACGCTCGACGGCGTGGAGCTGTCGAGCGCGAGCAGGATCATCCGCGTACCTCGATGCGGCGCGCGTCGCCGCCGGCATGGGCGAGGGTGACGCGGCGGGCGATCGCCCGGCCGCCGAGCGCCTCGTCGGACTCCGCGCGCTCCGGCCACTCGACGAACGTGATCGTGTCCGGGCCGAAGTACGGCTCCAGCAGCCCGGGGTCCTCGGCATCGAGGCCCGCGAGGCGGTAGAGGTCGAGATGGGCGAGCGGCCCGCGGCGGCCCTCGTAGAGGACGCCGACCACGAACGTCGGGCTCGTGACGGCCTCGTCGACGCCGAGCGATCGCAGCGCGCCGCGGACGAACGTCGTCTTGCCGGCGCCGAGGTCGCCCGAGACGAGCACGACGTCGCCGGGCTCGAGCGTCGCGGCGACGTCCGCCCCGGCGCGCTCGGTGTCCTCCGGCGCCTGCGTCTCGAGCGTGCGGTCAGCGCCGCGGCGGTCCATCGCGGAGGCGGAGCCGGAGGCCGACGCCCGCGAGCAGCGCCGCGACCCCGGCGAGGACGACGACGGCCGA
>DATMVH010000673.1:0-2494 GCA_035563395.1 Solirubrobacteraceae bacterium | reverse complement strand
GGCGCCGAGGCGCAGCTCGAGCCGCCGCCGCGGCGCGAGCACCGCCGGGAAGACGTCGAGGTCGGTCGAGCCCGACGCGCGCGGCTCCGTCCAGATCTGCGCCGGCGAGTCGACGTCCTCCCGGCTCGCGTACGTCAGGCGGGCCTGCCAGCGGTAGAACGGCGGCTCCGTCGGCTGGCTCACCCAGTGCAGCCGCCGCGGCACGCCGTCGCCGCGGGCGAACGCGAGGTCGGCGAGCGGCGTCGCGGCTTCCGGCATCCGCAGGCCGCCGTCGCGCGCGTCGGCGCGCTCCAGCACGCCGTCCTTGCCGCGCCACATCACCACCTCGATGCCGAGCAGGCTCGCGTCGCCCTCGAAGGCGCCGGGCGCGGCCACCTCCACCTCGGCCTCCCGCCACGCGACGGAGAGCGGGACGCGCTGAATGAGCCGCTCGCCGCCGGCCAGCGCGCCGAGCGCGCGCAGGTGGGCGTTCGGGTTGTGCGTGCGCCGGGCGCCGGAGCGCTTGCGGTAGTCGACGGACACGATCCGCTCGCGCTCCGAGCTCGTGTAGGCGAAGCTCAGCCGCACGGGCGCGGTCTGGACGGTGCCGCCGCCGAGCGGCAGCATGGCCGCCGTGTCGGCGGCCGACATCGCGGGCCGGAAGAGCTCGCGCATGAGCACGTCGTAGAAGTCGCGCACCGCCTCGTCGACGAGCTTCTGGCTCTCGGCGTCCTCCACGGGCGCGAGCACCTCGACGTCGATCGCGCCCGTCTCGCGCATCGTCGCGAACGTCGTGGCGACGTCGGCCGCGACGTAGTACGCCTGCACGCCGAGCCCCGCCTTGACGACCTGCGCGCACGCGTCGAGGTTGGCGCGCATGCGCAGCTGGACCTCCGGCCGCAGCCCGGCGTAGCGCAGGTCGTAGAGCACGCCGGCCGTGCTTCCCGCCTCTCCCGACAGCGCGGCGGCGACGAGCGCCGTGCCGCGGCGGTCCAACCGGGCGTGGAAGATGGCGGACAGGCTGCCGTCCGACAGCGACGGTCGTCGCGAGCCGGCCACGGACAGCACCATGCGGTCGTCCTCCGGGCCGGTGGGCGCGCCCTCCGCGTCGAGCAGCAGCAGGCTGACCTGGCCGTCCTCCCACGGCGGGGCGGCGAGCCGCACGCCGTCGCCCAGCCGCGTGCGGGCGCGCGCGAGCCGGTCCGGGGAGACGACGCAGCGCACGCCGAGCGTGAGGATGGAGCCGACGGCGTCCTCGAGGCTCCCGTCGCGGACCGCCTCGTCGGGATAGAAGACCTGCAGCAGGACGTCGGGCGCGCCGTCCGGGCCGGCCGCGAGGCCGATCTCGTCGGGCAGGAAGTAGACCAGCTGCGGGTCGGCGTGGTCGCCGTAGAGCGTGAGGCCCTCGACGACGCCGAGGGGCTTGGCGAGATCGAACATGGCGTCAGTCCCAGAGCGGCTCGGGGAGGGCGATCTCGAGGTCGTCCGCCGCGCTCTCGGTCCACGGCCGCGCGTAGCGCTCGCCGTCCGCGCCGACCACGCGGACCTTCCAGCGGTAGCGCGGGCGCGACGGGTCCGGGAACGGGTGGATCCAGTCCCCGACCGCGCCGTCGCCGACGAGCTCCAGCTCCTTGGTCTGCGGGCGCGGGCCGTCGCCGTAGGCGAGCTCCACCTTCGCCTTGCGCGCGCCCTCGCGCTGCCAGTGCGGCGCGCGCATGCGCACGCGGACGCGCCGCTCGGCCTCCACGTCGTCGTCGACGGCCACGACGGCGCCGGCGACGTCCCGCCACGGCCCTTGCGTGATGGTGGCGTCCGCGCCCACCCGCGACAGGCGGATCTCCGCCGCCCGCGGCGTGCCGGGGCTCACGGCGAGCTCTGGCGACCACACGGTGGCCGCGGCCGTGAAGCGGTGCTCGTCGCGCAGCCACACCTCGCGCTCGACGTCCCACACCCGCAGCTCGGCGAGCAGCACGTCGGTCGCCGCCCAGTCCGCGCGGGCGTGGACCTCCATCGACCAGCGCGCGCCGAACGGGTTGCGCACGCGATGGACGCCCGCGAGGACCGGCACGGCGCGGCGGAAGTCCGGCTCGCCGGGGCGGCGGAAGACCTCGGTGCCGCGGAAGCGGACGGCGCCGCCCTCCGGGACGACGGCGGTGACGCGCTGCGACAGCGCCTCCGGGGTGAAGGCGACCGCCGTGCGCGAGAACGGGTCCGTCTCGCCGTCGATCAGGGCCTCGACCTCCATGTCGACGCGAGTGCCGCCGTCGAGCACGGCGGGGTCGTCGAGCTCCAGGCGGACCTGGGCGACGTCGAGCAGGTCTTCCGCGTCCACGTAGACGCGACCGCCGGGGGCCTCGCGCCAGCCGAGCGCCCAGACCTCGCGGCCAGCCGGCGCGGCGGCGCCGTCGAGCCGCACGTCGGCGCGGAAGCTGATCTGCGGCTCGGCCGCGCCCTGGCGGCGGAAGCGCAGGACGCTGCGCTGCGGCGCGGCGACGTCGAGCCCGACCGAGGTGTC
>DATMVH010000672.1:0-4140 GCA_035563395.1 Solirubrobacteraceae bacterium | reverse complement strand
CGTCGCGGTCGTGGCCCGCGAGCGCGGCGGCCAGGGCGCGATGCGCGGCGCGTCGCGCCGCGGCTTCGGCGCCGTGGTACACGGCTGAGCGGACCAGCGGATGGCGGAACTCGACCCGGCTGCCGTCGAGGCTGACCAGCCCCGCGCTCTCGGCGACCTCGAGGGCATCGCCGTCGGCGCCGAGGCCGGCAGCGGCGCGGACGACGAGGTCGAGCGCCGGGGACTCACTCGCCGCGGCGACCAGCAGCGCTGTACGGGTGTTGGACGGGAGCGACGCGACGCGCTGCAGGAACGCACGCTCCACGGACACCCCGGCGGCGAGCGGCTCGTCCAACGGTTCACGGCCCGCAAGCTGCGCGTCGGTGAGGCTGCCCGGGATCTCCACGAGCGCCAGCGGATTGCCCATCGTCGCGCGAAGCAGTCGCTGCATGACGTCGGACGCGATCGGCGCGGTCGCCCGTTGCCGCAGCAGCGCCGCCGCGGCGTCCGGATCGAGCCCGCCGAGTCGGACCTGCTCGATCCCGGTCGTCGGGATGGCGTCGGCGTGGCCGTCGCGCACGGCGAACAGGAGGCACACGCGCTCGGCCCGCAGCCGCCGGGCCGCGAACAGCAGCGCCTCGGCCGAGGGGGCGTCGAGCCACTGGATGTCGTCGACCACGCCGAGCACCGGAGCCGCGTCCGAGGCCGCGGCGATCAGGCTGAGCGTGCCGGACGAGACCGCGAAGCGGTCCCCCGCCACCGGGGGGCCGAGGGCGAGCGCGCCGGCGACGGCGGCCGCCTGGGGGCCGGGGATCGCGTCGAGGTGGTGCAGGACGGGGCGCAGGAGCTCCGCCAGCCCGGAGAAGGAGATCTCCGACTCGGACTCCACGCCGCGCGCGGCGAGCACGGTCATGCCCTCGCTGCGATCCATCGCGTAGCGCAGGAGCGCGCTCTTGCCGATCCCTGGATCGCCGGCGAGGACGAGCGTCGTGCTCGTGCCCTCGCGCGCCAGCTCCATGAGGCGATCGATCCTGGAGCACTCGCCGCTCCTGCCGAGCAGCATGCCGCGATCATAGTTGCGGGGGCTGGTGGCTGGGGCCGGGGTCCCTAGTGACGGCGAAGTCTGGGGGTATCACGGGCGCGCCGGGGCCGCCGCACCGAGATAGTCGCGGCCTGTCGCGAGTCGAGAAGGAGGAGCGCATGATTCTCGTCGCCGGCGCCTCCGGCGTCCTGGGCAGTGAGGTCTGTCGTCGCCTGGCCGCGTCCACCGAACGGGTCCGGGCGATGGCCCGTACGACGTCTGATCCGGCGGCCGTAGCGGAGCTGCGCGAGCTCGGCGCGGAGGTCGTGACGGCGGACCTGAAGGATCCGGCGTCGCTCGCGGCCGCCTGCGCCGGGGCCGAGACCGTCGTGTCCGGCGTCACCGCGGTCATCCCGAGGCTGGCCGGTGACTCCATCGGTTCCGTGGACCTCGCGGGGCAGCTCGCGCTCGTCGACGCCGCCGCGGCGGCCGGCGCGCAGCACTTCGTGTACGTGTCGTACTCCGGGCACATCGACCACGACTGCCCCCTGACGCGGGCGAAGCGGAGCGTGGAGCGGCACCTCCGCGATAGCGGGCTCGCCTACACCATCCTGCGTCCCAGCTACTTCATGGAGACGTGGCTCGGGCCCGCCGTCGGGTTCGACCTCGCCGCCCACCGAGTCCGCGTCTACGGCGACGGCGATCGCGCCGTCAGCTGGATCGCGGTGGCGGACGTGGCCGAGGCAGTGGCGGCCTGCGTGGATCTGCCGGCGGCACGCGACGCCGCCCTCGAGCTGGGCGGACCGGAGGCGCTCACTCCCCGCGACGTCGTCGCGATGGCCGAAGACATCGGCGGCGCGTCCATCGACGTCGAGCTGGTCCCGGTGGCCGACCTCGAGGCGCAACGCGCCGCCGCCACCAACGAGACCGAGGCGTCGTTCGCCGCGCTGATGCTCGACCTCGCCGGCGGCGACGTCATCGAACCGAGGTCGAACGGCCTGCCGGCTCCGCGCGTCCACGTTCGCGACCACATCGATCGGGTGCTCGCGCGGTGACCGGTACCGGAGGCGCCTCGATCCACCGCTTCCGCGTCGGACGCTTCGAGTGCGTTGCACTCGACGACGGCACGATCGTCTACACGGCGGATCAGTACTTCGCCAACGCGCCGCCCGAGGAGCTGGCGGCGGCACTCGCCCGCCACGGCCTCGAGCGCGACCGCATCCCGTCGCCGTACACGTGCCTGCTCGTCGACACGGGGTCCCACCGCGTGGTGATCGACACCGGCGGTGCGGGCCTCGCGCCCGGCGTGGGTCGCTTCGCCGAGAGCTTCGCCGCCACCGGCGTCGACCCCGGTGACGTCGACTGGCTCGTCCTCACCCACGGCCATCCCGACCACATCGGCGGCAACCTCGACGCGTCCGGCGAGCCGCGCTTCCCCGAGGCCCGCGTAGCGATGTGGAGCGATGAGTGGGAGTACTGGACCTCCGAGCCGACGCTCGCCGGCGACCCATTCGCCGACACCGCGCGCCGGAACCTCCCGCCGCTGCGCGACCGCATGGAGCTGTTCACCGAGGAGGCGGAGATCGTGCCGGGCGTCCGAGCGCTTCCCGCACCCGGTCACACGGTGGGTCACATGGCGGTCGCCGTCCAGTCGGACGGGGAGGAGCTGCTGTACATCTCGGACGCCGCGCTGCACCCGCTCCACCTCGAGCACCCGGACTGGCTCACCGTCTTCGAGGCCGACCCGGCGCGCGCGCTGGACAGCCGGCGGCGCCTGTGCGAGCGCGCCGCAACGACCGGAGCGCTCGTGCTCGCTTTCCACTTCGACCCTTTCCCGAGCCTCGGGCGGATACGGACGGCGCCCGGCGGATGGACGTGGCAGCCCGTGTTGAGATCCGGATGATCGCGCGGGCCGCCGCGTCCCCCAGAGCGGTTGCGACGGGCGCGCTGCACCGTTTGCCCGACGCCGCGCCCGTCGCGGAGGCGGACGCTGACGGTCCGCGTTGAGTGAGGCCTGCGTACCGTCGGTGTGTCCGTCCTCATGCTCGACTCGACCTCGGCCGCGCGCAGCTGCGTTGTGCACCACGGCCGCTGCTCGCGATTGGTCGCGCCGATGACCGTGCCTAGGTCCGTGCCGCTTGTCCCCGGAGGCGTCCGACTCACCTGGTTACATAGTGTAAGTGGATCTGCATGATCGCCTCGCGGTCCAGGTTGTCCCGGAAGCGCCACTGGAGGATGCGCGCCTGCTCGGCGGGCAGCCGCCGCAGCGCGCGCCTGACCGCGGCGCGCACCTCATCGCTCAGGCTCTCGGCGGCCATCGTCTCGAGCGGGTCGTCGAGCAGCAGCCCGCCGCCCGCGGCCGGGTCACGCTCCACCAGCGCCTCCAGCGACACGGCGATCGGCCGGGCCGCCCGCTCCGGCGGCCGGCGCCCGTCGCGCCGGCGCAGCACGTCGACCGCCGTCGTCCAGCACACTCGGCGAAACCACGCGGCGCGCGCCCCCAATCGCGGAAGACGGGCGCACGGTCGCTCCGCAGCCCTCGATCGCCTCCGCGTGGGCGTCCTGCAACAGATCGGGGAGGTCCTCGTCGGTAAACGCGACACCGGACTCCCCCTGGAGCCAGCGCAGATGCCGCGCGTTCTCGCGCGCCAGTCGGGTGAGCGTCGCGTCGGGTGAATCCTGAAGCCGTGACGAGAGCATGAAACAGTCCTGCGTTACATCGGTTTCTGGGTGAGCGCGAGTGTCGCCGGAACGATGAACCCGACTCGTGAGTGCCGCAAGCTGTCCGGTCGGCGGGCCCGCCGCACTCGCTTGAGCGCCGCCGGCGTCGAGGTCGTGGTCGACGCACGCGGACGCTCGGCCGGGCTGGTCCGAGACGCGATCCTGCGCGGCGTCGTCGGCCTCCACGTCGCGTGACCGGCCGTAGGCCGCTGTGTCGAGGCGAACCTCCGCCGGCACAGGCCTTCGCGCGGCCGGTCGGACGTGCCCCGCGGTGTCGGTGCCGCGACTTCGGACAACGGCGTTCCACTGGACATCGCGCGCTACGCGTGTCCCGTCGTTCGCACGACGTCTCCGTCGAGTAAGGGTCAGGCGCAGGTCAGGCGGTCATCGTGGGCACCGACGCCGAACGTCGCGCGCCA
>DATMVH010000671.1:0-2604 GCA_035563395.1 Solirubrobacteraceae bacterium | reverse complement strand
AGCCCGCGGCTCTCGAGTCGCCGCAGCGCCGCGAGGTCGGGGCCCGCGGCGCGCGGCAGCGTCGCGAGCAGCGCGCGCTGGCGCTCGGTCAGGCGGCCGCCGTCGTCCGCGGCCGCCGTACGCTCCGCCCACAGCTCCGTCCGCGGCCGCCCGCGCGGCGGCAGCACGAGCGACAGGGCGCGGGCCGGGGTGGAGCAGTACTCGTCCGCCATCCACAGCGCCAGCGCGACGAGCTCGGGCGGCACGGCGTCGTCGCGGACCTCGGTGGGCGCGAGCAGCCGCTCCGGCGGAAGCTCGCTGCGCTCCGCCAGGCCCACGACCACGCCGTCGAGCGCCTGCCGGCCGAACGGGACCCGCACGACCGAGCCGACGCCCAGGGGAAGGTCGCCCGTCGCGTAGTCGAACGGCCCGGCGAGCCGGCGCGTGGTGGTGAGCGGCTCGACGCGGGCGATCACGACCGATGACCGTATTAGGGTCGTCGGCGTGGACCGCATCCTGCTCGGCGACAACCTCCCGCTCATGCGCGCCGAGCCGGATGCATCCGTCACGATGGCCTACCTCGACCCGCCGTTCAACACCGGCGGCGCCCAGACGCGGCGGACGCTCGCGACCGTCGCCGATCCCGCCGGGGACCGCACCGGGTTCGGGGGCCGCCGCTACGCCTCGCGCCTGCTGGAGGAGTCCTCCTACCGCGACGCCTTCGACGACTACCTCGGCTTCCTCGAGCCGCGCCTGCGCGAGGTCCGCCGTCTCCTCGCCCCCGACGGCACCCTGTACTTCCACATCGACTACCGCGAGGCGCACTACTGCAAGCTGCTGCTCGACGAGGTCTTCGGGCGGGAGTGCTTCCTCAACGAGATCGTGTGGGCCTACGACTACGGCGCCAAGCCGCGGACGCGCTGGCCGGCGAAGCACGACACGATCCTCGTCTACGTCCGCGAGGCCGGCCGCCACTTCTTCGACGCGGACGCCGTCGACCGCGAGCCCTACATGGCGCCCGGCCTCGTGACGCCGGCGCAGCGGGAGCGCGGCAAGCGCCCGTCCGACGTGTGGTGGCACACCATCGTCTCCCCCACCGGGACGGAGAAGACCGGCTATCCGACGCAGAAGCCGGAGGGCGTCGTGCGCCGGATGGTGCAGGCGTCCTCCCGCCCCGGCGATCTGTGCCTGGACCCCTTCGCGGGCTCCGGGACGCTCGGCGCGGTCGCGGCCCGCCTCGGCCGCCGCTACCTGCTCATCGACGAGTCGCCCGACGCGGTCCGGGTCATGCGGCGGCGGCTTCAGGCGGCCGCCGAGCGCGGTGCCCAGAACGCGGCGTCGGCCACGCCCAGCGGCGTCGCGGGCGGCGCGTCGAGGTAGTACTCGCGCGCGATCGCGTTCCAGTCGGCGGCGGCGCGCACCTCGCCCAGCGTCGCGAACACGAGCCCCTCCATGCGGCGCAGGAGCAGCGCCTGCGGCGGGATGGTCTGGCGGCGCATCTGCTCGAACCACGGCGAGCGCGGCCCGCCGGCCGAGTCGAGCAGGTCGGACACGTAGGCCGGCGTGAACCGCCGCACCCCGGGCTCGAGGTACCAGGCGCCCATCGCGGCGATCTGGGCGAGCAGGTCGTCGGGATCGAAGTCGTCCGGGTCCGGCAGGTAGCCGACCGCCGCGAGCGCGGCGTGCACCGCATCGGGATCGCGCGCCTCCACCGCCGCCGCCACCTCGCGCTCGCCGTCCAGGTAGCCGGGGTCGAGCACGCGCATGAGGCCGAAGTCCAGGAAGCCGACGCGCCCGTCGGGCAGCAGGAGGTAGTTGCCGGGATGCGGGTCGCCCGACACGCGGCCCAGGTGCTTGACGAGGCCGAAGTAGAAGCGGAAGAGGATCTCGCCGAAGCGGTCGCGCGTCGCGTCGTCGCGGCCCTTGACGTCCTCGAAGCGCGCGCCCACCAGCAGGTCGCTCACGAGCACGCGCCGCGTGGACAGCCGCGTGTGCACCTCCGGCACCGTGGCGAAGGGATGGCCCCGGTGCGCCCGCGCGACGGCCCGCTGGTGCTGCGCCTCGATCTCGTAGTCGAGCTCCTCCGCGATCCGCTCGCGCAGCTCGGCGTAGAGCGCCTTGACGTCGAGCCCCGGCGCGAGCCGCTTCACGAGCGGCAGCAGGAGCGTGAGGTTGCGCATGTCGGTGTCGACGGCCTCGGCGACGCCCGGGTACTGCACCTTCACCGCGACGGCCTCGCCCTCGCGCGTCACCGCCCGGTGCACCTGCCCGATCGAGGCGGCGGCGAAGGCCTCCTCCTCGAAGTCGGCGAAGACGGCCGACGGGCGCTCGCCGAGCTCGTCGCGCAGCAGCTTCTCGAGCTGCTTGAAGGGGAGCGGCGGCACGTCGTCGCGCAGCGCGGCGAGCGTCTGCTTGAACCGCTCGCGCTCCTCCTCCGGCAGCGCGGTGAAGTCGACGGTGGAGAGCACCTGCCCGACCTTCATCGCCGCGCCGCGCAGCTTGCCCAGCTGCTCGACGAGCTCGACGGCGAGCGCCGTGGCGCGCTCGCCCGTGGCCGCGTCGGCGCGCTCCGGCGAGCGGACGAGGTTCGCGGCGCGGGTCCCGGCCCAGCGCGCGGACTGGCCG
>DATMVH010000670.1:0-4590 GCA_035563395.1 Solirubrobacteraceae bacterium | reverse complement strand
GGGCGGCGGCTCGCGCCGGCAGCGCCGGCCGGTGCCGGACGCCGGGGACGCGGCGCCCGAGCCGCCGGCGCAGCAGCGCGCCGGGACGGCGCGCAAGAAGCGCAAGCGCCGCACGTAGCCGCTCCCGTCGCCCCGAGCGCGCACGCGTTTGCGGGATTCGGCAGGAACACGCCGGGTATGCCGGTACTCACCTCAGCAGGTCGTCCAACGGAGGAGGAGGAGAGATGGCCGAGCCCTCGGACCGTGCCGGCACGCAGATCGACTGGGAGGCGATCGAACGCTCGCCCGAGTTCCAGGAACTCGTGACGCGGCGGCGCCGGTTCGTCCTCCCGTGCACCGTGTTCTTCCTCGCCTGGTACATGGCTTTCATCCTCGTCTGCGCCTACGCGCCGGACTTCATGGGTGAGTCGGTCTATCAGGGCCTCACGGTCGGCTACTGCTATGCGCTCACGCAGTTCGTGATGGTCTTCGGGCTCGGGCTGCTGTACCTGCGGAAGTCCGACAAGGAGTTCGATCCGCTCGCCGAGCGGGCGATCGAGGCGTACGCCGACGACGAGGGTCATCCGGGCGCCCGCTTCGGCCGTGAGCGCGCCGGCGCCCCGGCGCGGGAGGCGCGGCGATGAGCGTCCTCGCGGCGGTCAACGTCGAGGCGGTCGTCATCTTCTCGATCGTCCTCTCCATCACGCTGCTGATCACCTACTGGGCGTCCAAGCGCATGACCGGGACGTCCACGTTCTACGCGGCGGGGCGCCAGATCACCGGCTTCCAGAACGGCCTCGCCATCTCCGGCGACTACCTGTCGGCGGCCTCGTTCCTCGGCATCGCCGGCCTCATCTACCTGTACGGGTTCGACGGCTTCCTGTACTCGATCGGCTTCCTCGTCGCCTTCCTCACGGTCATGTTCCTGCTGGCCGAGCGGATGCGGAACGCGGGCAAGTACACGATCGCGGACGTGCTGTCGTTCCGGCTCAACGAGCGCCCGGCGCGCACCGCGGCCGCGCTCGGCACCCTGTCCGTCGTGGCCTTCTACCTGATCGCGCAGATGGTCGGCGCGGGCGTGCTGATCCAGGCGCTCGTCGGCATCGACTTCACGCTTGCGGTCATCCTCACGGGCGGCTTCATGCTCTGCTACGTCATCTTCGGCGGCATGCTCGCCACGACGTGGGTGCAGATCATCAAGGCCGTGCTGCTGATGACGGGCATCATCGTCATGTCGCTGTTCGTGCTCGAGCGCGTGGGCTTCAACCCGATCGAGCTGTTCAACCGCGCGGAAGCGAACACGACGCCCGAGAGCACGTTCTCGCTCGGCCCGGGCACCTACCTCGACACGCCGCTCGACACGGTGTCGCTCGGCCTCGCGCTCGTGCTCGGCACCGCCGGACTGCCGCACATCCTCATGCGCTTCTTCACGGTGCCGAACGCGCGCGCCGCGCGCTCGTCCGTCGTGTGGGCGATGTGCCTGATCGGCTGCTTCTACCTGCTGACCACCTTCATCGGCTTCGGTGCCCGCGTGGTGCTCGGCGAGGCCGGCGTCGAGGCGGCGGGCACGGGCGGCAACCTCGCCGCGCCGAACCTCGCGACCGCGCTGGGCGGCGGCGAGGGCACGTTCGGCGGCGACCTCTTCCTCGCCGTGATCGCCGGCGTGGCCTTCGCGACGATCCTCGCCGTGGTCGCCGGCCTCGTGCTCAGCGCCTCGAGCGCTGTGGCGCACGACATCTGGTCGAGCATCATCCGCAAGGGCCAGGACTCGGAGAAGGAGGAGGTGTGGGTCGCGCGCGTGGCGGCGGCCACGATCGGCATCATCGCCATCGTCATCGCCGTGATCGGCGGCTCGGGACTGAACGTCTCGTTCATGGTCGGCCTCGCCTTCGCCATCGCCGCGAGCGCGAACTTCCCGGCGCTGCTGCTCGCGCTGACGTGGCGGCGGTTCAACACGACGGGTGCGGTCTGCGGCGTCGTCCTCGGCGTGGTGTCGGCGATCGGGCTGATCATCGTCTCTCCGGGGGTCTGGCCCGGGGCCGACTCCGAGACCGGCTCGCCGATCGGCTGGACGCTGGCCAATCCGGGCATCGTCTCCATCCCGCTCGGCTTCCTGGGTTGCATCGTGGGCACGCTCGTGAGCTCGGAGCGCGGCGCGGAGCGGTCGTTCCACGAGCTGTTCGTGCGCTCGGAGACCGGGTTGGGGGCTGAGAAGGCCCTTCCGGGGCACTAGGTTTCACGTAGGCCGACGACGTACCGGGAGGAGAACCGATGGCGGACGCCAAGACGCTCGAACACGAGATCGAGGAGCTGCTCGAGCAGGAGGCCTTCCCGCCCCCGGAGGGATTCCGGGAGCGGGCGGTCGTCTCCGACGACGGCATCTTCGAGGAGGCCGAGGCCGACTTCGAGGGCTTCTGGGCCGAGCGTGCGAAGGCGCTGCACTGGCACAAGGATTGGGACCAGGTGCTCGACTGGTCCAACGCCCCGTTCGCGAAGTGGTTCGTCGGCGGGCAGCTGAACGTCGCCTACAACTGCGTGGACCGTCACGTGGAGGCCGGCCGCGGCGACCGGGTCGCCTTCCACTGGCGCGGGGAGGAGGGCGAGGAGCGCGACATCACGTACGCCGACCTCCACCGCGACGTCCAGAAGTTCGCCAACGCCCTGAAGGACCGGGGCGTCCAGAAGGGCGACGTGGTGGGGATCTTCCTGCCGATGATCCCCGAGGTCGTCGTGGCGATGCTGGCCTGCGCCCGCATCGGGGCGCCGCACAACGTCGTGTTCGGCGGCTTCTCCGCGGGCTCGGTGCGCGAGCGCATGGAGTTCTCCGAGGCCAAGACGCTCATCACCGTCGACGGGGCGCGGCGCAAGGGCCGCACGGCGCCGGTGAAGAGCGCGGTGGACGAGGAGATGGGGGACCTCGAGCACCTCGAGACGATCATCGTCGTGCGCGCCACCGGCACCGAGTGCGAGATGAAGGACGGGCGCGACTTCTGGTTCCACGAGATCATGGACCAGGCGGACGACGAGTGCCCGGCCGAGCCGATGGACGCCGAGCACCCGCTGTTCATCCTCTACACGTCCGGCTCGACGGCGAAGCCGAAGGGCATCGTCCACACCACGGGCGGCTACCTGACGCAGGTCGCCTATACCCACAAGGCGGTGTTCGACCTGCACGAGGACGAGGACGTGTTCTGGTGCACGGCCGACGTCGGCTGGGTCACCGGGCACTCCTACATCGTCTACGGGCCGCTCGCCAACGGCGGGACCTCCGTGATGTTCGAGGGCGCGCCGGACTACCCGCACAAGGGCATCTGGTGGGAGCTGTGCGAGCGCTACGGCGTGACGATCTTCTACACCGCGCCGACCGCGATCCGCGCCTGCGTCAAGTGGGGCACGGAGCACGTCGCGAAGCACGACCTGTCCTCGTTGCGGCTGCTCGGGACGGTCGGCGAGCCGATCAATCCGAAGGCGTGGCTGTGGTACTGGAAGGTCGTCGGCGGCGGCCGCTGCCCGATCGTCGACACGTGGTGGCAGACGGAGACCGGCGCGATCATGATCACGACGCTCCCCGGCATCCACGACGCGAAGCCGGGCTCGGCCGGCAAGCCGCTGCCCGGCATCAAGGCGGACGTGGTGAACGACGACAACGAGTCGTCGGGCACCGACCAGGGCTACCTCGCGATCAAGCGGCCGTGGCCGAGCATGCTGCGGACCCTCTTCAAGGAGGAGGACCGCTACGTCGAGACGTACTGGTCGAAGTTCGACGAGCAGACGTACTCGGTCGGGGACGCCGCGCGCCAGGACGACGACGGCTACTTCTGGATCATCGGCCGCATCGACGACGTGCTCAACGTCTCGGGCCACCGCATGTCCACGGCCGAGATCGAGTCGGCCATCGTCTCGTACCACAGCGTGGCCGAGGCGGCGGTGATCGGCCAGGCCGACGAGGACACGGGGCAGGCCGTGGTCGCCTTCGTCACGCTCGAGGGCGACGAGGAGGGCGACGATGCGCTGCTCAACGAGATCCGCGAGCACGTCGCGAAGCGGATCGGCAAGCTCGCGCGGCCGAGGCGCATCATCTGGGCGGACGACCTCCCCAAGACCCGGTCGGGGAAGATCATGCGCCGCCTGCTGCGCGACATCGCCGAGGGCCGGGAGCTCGGCGACGTCACGACGCTCCGCGACCCGGACGTCATGCAGCAGCTGCAGGGCAAGGTGAAGGAGCGCCAGCAGGGCGACGAGTAGGTCACGCCACCAGCTCGGCGAAGGCCCGGCGGACGCGGCGGGGCGCGCGGCCGTGCGCGACGACGCGCGTACGGCCGCGCGGCAGCGCGTCGAAGTCGAAGGTGATCCGCTCTTCGCTGCGCGCCAGCAGCGCCAGCAGGCCGAACGGGAAGAGCAGCACGGCGACGGCGTACGTCCAGCCCGGCCGGTAGCCGTAGGAGAAGACAAGCCGGTCCTCGCGCTTCTCGGCGAGCTCGTAGCCGTGACGGTGCAGGGCCGGGGCGATGTGGCGCAGCGCCTCCGTCATGGCGCGGGCGGGCGACACCTCCAGTACCCATTCGTAGGTGAACGGCAGCGTCCCGTAGCCGCGCACCGGCGCGGGACGCG